>NZ_JAYMZR010000115.1:15834-18487 GCF_035828615.1 Streptomyces sp. H27-D2
GGCCTGGCCACCATGCTCCAGCCCGGTCCGTCGGCGCGCAGCGTGCGGGCCCCGCCCGCCGCGAAGGCCGAGCGGATACGGCCGGCCGGCGGGGGCGCGTCCGCGTACGCGCGCGCCTCGTCGAGTACCCGCCGCACGCCGGAGTGCGGTTGCTCGCCCGGGTCCACGAAGGTGACCTCGCCATCCACCTGCTCGCGCCAGATCGCCCACTGGAGCGCGATCTCGTCCGCGCCGAGCCGGCGTTGGGCCGGGCCCCAGTGCTCGGCGTCGGGCGGGGTGAGCGGCGGCCGGTCGTCCTCGCCCGGCTCCGGGTCGGGCGCCGGGTCGTGCGGGGCCGGCACGTCGGGCGCGGCGACCGCGAGGGCCAGCGGCCAGCCGGGCAGCACGGCGGCCACGCTGCGTTCGTCGGGGGAGAGGTCGTACTCCATGCCGCAGTCCCAGGCCGCGATGGCGCACGCGACGAGCGAGACGTCATCGGTGGCCACCGTCCAGCGCGCGCCCGCGCCGTCCTGCCCGAGCAGCAGGCCGTAGCCCTCCGCGTACGGCTCCAGGCCCAGCACCCCGCACGCCTCCGGGTAGTCGTCGCCCAGCACACTCGGGAACCGCGCGGGCGTCAGCAGCACCGCGGTCAGTACATACAGCGCCTCGTCCGCGCTCTCGTGCTGTTCCGTCGCGCCCACTCCGGCCTCCCTGTCCGTACGAGTCGTCCGCGAACCCTAACCAGCCGGTAACCCCGGCGTCGAGAGCGCGGAGCGGCCCGGAATCAGGCGGCGGGCAGCCCGAGCAGCGCCCGGGCCACCTCGCGCGGGGACTCGCCCCGCTCGCGGGCCAGCACGATCACCGCCCGGCAGGCCAGTTCGTCGACCCCGAACATCAACGCCTCCGGAGAGATCCAGGAGGCCGCCTCGGCGCTCCGCTCCTCGTCGTCCTCGGCTCTCGCGGCGACGTAGCAGGCGGCGGCCTCGAAGAGGTTGCGCTGCCGGGGCGGCGTACGGGACGACGGTTTGGCTCCGGGCGGCGCGCCGTTCGCGCCGTCCGCCCGGTCGAGGTCACTGAGGTCCGCGTAGGGGTCCTTGATGATCGCGAACAGCTTGCGCGCGGCGCGGGAAAATCGGTCCATCCGGAGCCCCCTGAGTGTGTGCCCTCCGAGCATTCCAGTGTGCACCGTCCACATAGGATTGGAGCTTCGGCAATCGGAAGGCGGGGGCGGAATGCGGCGCTACGACTGGCTCAAGGAGATCCAACGGCTCGATCCCGAACGGGATTTCCTGCGGATCTACCGGATCACCGCGACTCATGAGTTCCCCTGGGACCTGACCCGGGCGCTGGAGCTGGCCCTCTACCGGACGTACGCCGTACCGAGCATCGGCCGACTGCTGGACGAGACGGCGCAGCTGACGGACCGTGCCCAGAAGCGCTACGACGACACGGCGCTGCTGCTGGACGCGGTGGTCGAGCACGGCTTCGAGCACGAGGACGGGCTCGACGCGATCCGCCGCATCAACCAGATGCACCGCGGCTACGACATCAGCGACGACGACATGCGCTACGTGCTCTGCACCTTCGTGGTGACGCCCAAGCGCTGGCTCGACGCGTACGGCTGGCGGCGGCTCTCGGAGCGCGAGAAGCACGCGATGGCCGTCTACTACCGCACGCTCGGCCGGCACCTGGGCATCCCCGACATCCCGCGGAGCTACCCGGAGTTCGAGCGCTGCCTCGACGCGTACGAGGACGCGCACTTCGGCTGGGACGAGGGCGCCCGCCGGGTCTCCGACGCGACGCTCGACCTGATGGCCTCCTGGTACCCAGCGCCGCTGGCCCCGTTGGTGCGCGGCGCGAGCATGGCGCTGCTAGACGACTCACTGCTGCGGGCCTTCCGCTACGACCGGCCGAAGCCCGCCGTCAGAACCCTGGTGCGCTCGGCGCTGCGGCTGCGGGCGAAGGCGGTACGGCTGCTGCCGCCCCGTACCAGCCCGCATTACGCCCGGCAGAACCCCGAGATCAAGGGCTATCCGTTCGGCTACAACCTCTCGGACCTCGGCACCTTCCCCGAGCCTCGCGGCAGCGGCGGCGCGGTTCCCGGCTGCCCGGTCCCGCAGAACCGGGAACGCTCCTGAAGGCGCCCGCCGGGGGCCGGCGGGGCCGGCCGGGAATGGTTTGAGGGCACCTCCCGGACGGAGTCCGGGGGATGAACCTCGCCGGTCAGGGCACTAGCCGGGCCGCTCCGCCAGGGCCAGGAACCGGGCGTCCTCGTCCGTGTAGGAGACGAGCCGCCAGCCGGAACGTGCCAGCAGCGGGGCGAGGTTGGGCTCGGCCCGCAGATCGTCCGGGGTGAGCCGGCGCTGCTGCCGGGCGGCGAGGGCGGCCCGGCCGATCGGATGGAAGAGGGCGAGCCTGCCGCCGGGGCGTGCGACCCGGGCGAGTTCGCGCAGCCCGGTCGCCGGGTCGGGCAGATGCGCGACGAGTCCGGCGGCGAACACCACGTCCACCGACCCGTCGCGCAGCGGCAGCCGGCCGACGTCGGCGACGGTGAGCAGCGCGGCGTGCCGCCGTCCGGCGCGGGCCGCCGCGTGCAGCATCTCGGGGGTGAGGTCGGCGCCGACGACCCTGCCCGACGGGCCGACGGCTTCGCGCAGGGCGGGCAGCGCCCGTC
>NZ_JAYMZR010000116.1:0-18202 GCF_035828615.1 Streptomyces sp. H27-D2
TCAACGGTCAGTATCTCCAATACGCCAAGGGGCATTCGCCGTTGGAGGCTGGGGTACGGCTGCTTCCGATGGCGGCGGCGCTCCTGCTGGCCCCGCGCTGTGCGGTGGCACTGGAGCACCGGATGGGCCGGCGGTCGACCGTCGGTGCTGGACTGCTGCTCCTGGCGGCGGGGCTGGCCACCGTTTCGACCGTGAACGCGCATACGCCGTACGCCCTTTACGCCCTCGGCGCGACACTCACCGCAGCCGGCTGCGGGCTGGCCACGCCGCTGCTGTCGCACGGCATGATGTCCGCGCTTCCCGCGCACCGGGCCGGAGTCGGCTCCGGGTTGCAGAGCCTGGCCCGCGAGTTGGGCAGCGCGCTGGGCGTGGCCGTCAGCGGCAGCGTGCTGACCGCGCTGTTCACCGCCCGGCTGCCCGCTGAGCTGCGCGGCCCGGACGCCCCGTCCACGGTGGCCGCCGCCGAGCGGCACCTCACAGCGATGGGGGACGGCCAGGCGGCTCTGCGCGAGGCCGTGATCACCGACTTCACCCGGTCGCTCGACACCGTGATGCTGGTTCTCGCCGCCGTGGTCGTGCTGGCCGGCGCGCTGGTCGTCGCCTGGTACCCGCGCGACGAACCGAAGTGAGCGGGCCCGGCGGCGGCCTCGGTCAGCGCGGTCAGCCGGACGAACCTGGACGATGCCCCCGGGCTGCGATCACGCTGCGCCCCCGCGCAGCCACACAGGCGTGATCATGTCAGGTTGTAGTGGTCGCTCAAAGACGCCAACCCACCCGTCCAGCAACGGCGTTCGGCCGCGAAGACTCCCGCCCGCTCCTGCCCGCTCCCGGCTGCTCCCACCCGCTCCCGCCCGCGTCACCTGCGCGGCGGGGCCCGCAGGGCAGACGCCGCTGCCAACCCACGGGCCAGTCCGGCGCGTCTCCGGTACCCGACCGCCGGCCGCCTGGGCTGACCTGCCGCGCAGCGCGGATCGGCGACTTCATAGGATCAGTCCGTGATGATGGGAACGACGGGCTGGGTACCGCCGACAGACACCGAGAGACTGCTCCACGAAGCGACGGCGCGCGGCGACTGGGAGGCGGAACTCGCGGCGCTCTCCACCACCCGGCTCTATCTGCTGCTCCCCCGGCTGCACGCGGACACCCCGGGCTTCACCACTCCGCTCACCCCGCGGCGCGATCCCGCGACGGGCAAGATGTGCCTCCCCGTCCTCACCCCCGGGATGCTGCCGCCCTGGCATCCCGACTGGGTGTTCCAGCAGACCACACTCGCCGAACTGGCCGACGACTGGCCGCACGACAAGTGGTGGCTGGCGGTCAACCCGGGCACCGCGTGCGCCGCCACCGTCGAGGCGAAGCCGCTCAACCGCGAGGTGTGGCAGGAGATCAGCGCCGAGACCGGCGGCCTGCCGCAGGGCCGGCTGGTCACCCATGAAGGCGGGCCGCTGCGCGGACCGACGGCGTACGGCCTGGCCTGCGGCGCGCATCTGGCCGTGCACAACGGCGTCCCCTGGAACCAACTGGGCTCCGCCTACCGGGACTACGGCCAGGACATCGAGTCCCTGCGACGGCCCTGGCACATCACCAACCGGGCCGAGTACCAGGCGAAACTGCACGACCTGGCCGCCAGGAAGCACATCGACCGCGACCACGAATTCGCACTCCAGGCCCGCGCCAGCCTCACCCGGCGGCTGGGGCAAGTACCCTCCGCGCAGCAGTGGGAGGACACCGTCGGCCAGGCGCTGGCCGTACGCGACGGGCACGCGTCCGAGATCGAGGACGCGCGGGAGGCGGTCCGGCGGATCGTCCGCTACGAGGACCGCTTCCGCGCGGACGGGGTGCTGGCGGCCGACGGCCGGGTGGAGTCCCTCGCGGCCTTCGACCTCGGCCGCGCGGTCAACGTCGTACGCATGGGCCTCGGCGCGCGCTACTGCGACCCGCGCGAGGCGGAAGCGTCCGTCGTGCACTTCGGCACCCTCGCCCAGCGGGCTTACGGCTCCTGGGAGGCGTTCTCGGTGGCCTACGCCCTGATGCGGTTGATCTATTTCGACGAGGACTCCTTCGGCAGCTGGTACCAGGAGTCACTCGCGCAACACCGCATCCTCACCCGGGACGCGATGAGCCCGTACCGGAACATCCCGTGGTCATGACGCACCCGGCGCCCGGCGGCCCGTGGCTCGCGCCGACCGAGACCGAACGGCTGCTGCACGAGGCCGCGGTGCTCCGCGACGTCCCGGCGCAGCTGCGGGTGCTGTCCGGCGCGGATCTGTTCGTCGGCATGCCGCGCCACGAGTTGGCGGCCGACCCGCGCACGATCCGCTTCCAGCGCTACTGGGACCCGGCCGTGCGCGCGTACTGCCTGCCGGTGCTGACCCGGGGGATGCTGCCGGCCTGGCAGCCCGACTGGGTGTTCGTCGAGTGCGATCTGTCCTGGCTCTCCGGCGGCAGCTGGCCCGAGGGCAGCCCCTGGCTGGTCGTCGACGGCGGCACCCCCGCCGCCGCGTATCTCGAAGCCGGCCCGCGGCACCGCGCGCTGTGGCGGCGCGCGTACGCCGAGAACGAGCGGAGCCGGTGCAACAAGCTGATCGGCCTGCGGCACGGCCCTCTGCACGGTCCGCTCGCGTTCGGGCTCGGCTGCGGCGGCCATCTGGCGGTCGGCAACGGCGTCCCCTGGAACGAGGTGGGCACCCTCTACCGCGGCTACGTGTGGGACGCGAAGTGCCTGCGCGACAGCTGGGACATCACCACCCGCGAGGGCTGGCAGCAGCAGCTCGGCCACCTGCTGGACGCCGAGAACAGCCCGCCCGAGCCCGATTTCGTCCTCGCGGCCCGTGAGGCGCTGCGCGACCAGAGCGGCGGCGCGCCGCCGCCGGCCGATGTGTGGCGCGAATACGCGGCCGGCACCGCCCAGGACCGTGGGGTGAGCCCCGCGACGGTGAGGGGAATCGAGGAACTGGTCCGCCGGGTGGTGCGCTACGAAGCGCGGTTCCGCGCCGACGCTTTGCTGCCGCCCGACGGCCGGGTCGGCACGACCGTGGCGTACGACTACGGCCGCGCGGTGAACCTCGCGCGCTGGGGTCTCGGCGCGCGTTTCGCCCATCCGCAGGAGGCGGAGCAGGCGATCGTGCACGCGGGCGCGCTGAGCCGGGCCGCGTACTCCTCGTGGGAGGAGTTCTCCGCCGGGTACGTCCTCGGGCGGGTGCTGCGCTTCGACGGTGAGGAGTACGGCTCGTACTACGCGGACGCGCTGGAGGCGCACCGGCTGCTGCTGAGCGACGAGGGCAGCCCGTGGCGCAACCTGCGCTGGCGCTGAGCCGGGCCTGGTGACTGCCGGCGCTCGCACCGGACGTCCACCGTCGCAGCGGGGCAGCGACGGACCGGCCAGGCAGCGCTGGACTTCGTTGGCGATGAGTGCGGCCTTCCGTCGGCCGGCCCAGCGTTCGCGCCGGTCTCATCGGCCTCGAACGCTCCGGTCCCGGGCTGCTGGAGCCGGCGGTGGCGTACTACCGCCGTCGCCGCCTCCCCGGCCCCCGACCGTGATCAGCACCCGGCCCGTGGCCGTCGGGGTGTGCAGGGCCGTGTTGCGGTGGCGGTCGGTCGCCACGAGGCCCGCCTCGCGCAGGACGGTCGCCTGCTGGCTGACGTTGGACGTGCCGATGGCCAGGGAGGCCGCGAGCTCGCTCGTGGTCGACCCGGACCGATCGGCGACCGCGACCAGGATCGCCGCGCGGGTACGGCCCAGGAGGGCGACCAGGGAGGTGGGGGGCTCATCGACGTACGGGCGCGCCGTGGGCTCCTGCCGCGCGTCCGTCCTCGGCACCGGGTACGCCAGGTAGGGCTGCGGGTCCCCGTCCGGGACCAGATAGGGGGCCCGGCCGGGGTGGCGACGGGACCAGCAGCAGCCCCTGCCCCTCCAGGTGCGCCTCGCCACCCCGGCCGCACACGGATGCCACCTCCAGTACTGGCGGCTGCCACCGGATGTGCGAGGGGTGCAGGCCGCTGAGCAGGCTCCCCACCCCGCCGCGCAGCAGCTCGCGGACCCGGACCCCGCGGTCGGCGGCCGCCTGGGTGACGGCCTGCGGCCGGCGCGGGGCCATCAGGGCATCGAACAGCGCGGCGAGGGCCTCGGTGAGGCGGTCCAGGACGCGCGGGTCGCCGTCGAGTTCGCGGGCCCACGCCGGGAGGGGTGCGTGCCGGGCGAACGCGGCGAGGTCCTCCCGTGTCCGCTCGGGCGGAGTGGCTCGTACATACGCCAGCTGCTTGCGCAGTCCGCCGGGCCTGTCAGGGTCAGAAAGCGCGGCGAGTATCCGCGTGGCGGAATCAGCCCGAGGACCATCCCGGCCTCCTCGGGCAGCCGGCCCCGTAATCGGCCCATGCCGCCGAAGGGGCGCGCTGGAGAGCGCTTGCGCGATTCGCGCAGGTCCTGCCGGTCGCGCAGGCCGCGCAGCACCAGATGGAGTTCCAACAAGGGCCTCGGCGAGGTGCTCACGCGGGTGCGCGCGCAAGATCCGCCGCCGTGAAATTGATCCGGCTCGTCTCGCTGCTCACCGACTCCAAGGAGGAGTTCTCCTTCTGATGGACTTCAACCTGACGGCCGAACAGCTCGACCTGCAGCGGACGGTGAAGGTGTTCGCCGCGCGCGAGCTCAACGAGGAGCTGGTCGCCCACGACCAGGAGGGCGTCTTCCCCTACGACAACTGGCGTGCCTGCGCCGGGATCGGGCTGCTCGGGCTGATCGGGCTGATCGGGCTGCTCGGGCAGCCCGTGCCCGAGGAGTACGGCGGGTCGCCCGTCGACGCGCTCACCACGATCGTCGCGCTGGAGGCGCTCGGCCGGGGCTGCCGCGACAATGGGCTGATCTTCTCGCTCAACGCCCATCTGTGGGCCGTCGCCTCACCCCTCGCTCCAGGCGGTCGCGCACCGGATCGTCGACATGCGGCTGCGGCTGGAGACGGCACGCCTGCTGATGTACCGGCTCGGCTGGCTGATCGACCACGGCAGGCCCACCGCCCTCGACGCGTCGCTGGCCAAGATCTGGCTGGGCGAGTGCTTCGTTCGCTCGGGGCTGGACGCGGTCCAACTGCAACAGCGGATACGGCTACATGGTCGCCGAGCGGTGCGACGGGCCGCAGGCTCGGCGCGGCGCGGCGCAGCGACTCGGCGGCTTGCTGCCTCCGGTGGTCCGTGAGCATGGCGGGGCCTCCAGGGGCGGACTGGGCGAAACGGTGACTGGTGCGGCGAGGCTAGGCCGGTCCTGCCGTCCCTGGGGAGGCTGCTTTCCCGCTGTACGGGAAAGGCGGGACTCCGGAGCCGCTCCTGTTACGGGCTCCGGGCCTGCGCGGCAGCCGACTTCGGCGGCGACGGGGCCGGTCAGCCGGCGCCGGCGTTACCGCGCCCCGTACACCGGCTGCGGCGGCGGCGATTCCGCGAGCAGCCGGATCGCCGCCTCCCCCGCTTCGGCCGGGGTCCAGCGCGCGCCCTTGTCGGCGGTCGGGCCCGGACGCCAGCCCTCCATGACGGTGATCCGGCCGGCCTCGGCCTCGAAGACCCGGCCGGTGACCCCGGCACAGGCGGCGGAGCCGAGCCAGACGACGAGCGGTGAGACGTTGTCGGGGGCCATCGCGTCGAAGACGCCCGCGGCCCCGCCCGGCGCGGCCATCGTCTCGGCGAAGGTCTGCTCGGTCATCCGGGTGCGGGCGGCCGGGGCGATGGCGTTGACCTGGACGCCGTAGCGGCCCATCTCAGCGGCTGCGACCAGGGTCATGCCCACGATGCCGGCCTTGGCGGCGGAGTAGTTGCCCTGCCCGACGCTGCCCAACAGGCCAGCTCCGGAGGTGGTGTTGATGACCCGTGCCTGCGGCCGACGGCCCGCCTTGGCCTCGGCGCGCCAGTGCGCGGCGGCGTGTTTGAGGGTGAGGAAGTGGCCCTTGAGGTGGACGCGCATGACCGCGTCCCAGTCGTCCTCGTCGAGGTTGACGAGCATCCGGTCGCGCAGGAATCCGGCGTTGCTGACCAGGGTGTCGAGCCGGCCGAAAGCGTCCAGGGCGGTGGCGACGAGGGAGGCCGCGCCCTCGGCGCCGGCGATGTCGCCGCCATGGGGGACCGCTTCGCCGCCCAGCGCCAGGATCTCGTCTACGACGTGTCGCGCGGGCCCGCTCGCGCCCCCCGTACCGTCGAGCCCGACCCCGAGGTCGTTGACGACGACCTTCGCGCCCGCCGCCGCGAAGGCGAGAGCGTGGGCGCGGCCCAGCCCCCGGCCCGCTCCGGTGACGACGGCGACGCGGCCGGCGCAGATTCCGGCGGAAGCGGCCGTGCCGGCCGCATCGGCGGTGTGGGCGGTGGAGTCTTGCGTCATCTCACTTCTCCTTGTTGACGGTCGCGGCGTCGAGGAACGCGGGGCGCTCCCCTCCCCCGTGGACGAGCAGGCTCGCCCCGGTGATGTACGAGGCGAGGCCGGAGGCGAGGAACACGCACGCGTCGCCGATCTCGGCGGGTTCGGCCAAGCGGCCGATCGGGACGGTGCGCCCGACGGCCGCGATGCCGTCCTCGTCCCCGTAGTGCAGGTGCGAGAGTTCGGTGCGGACCATGCCGAGGGTCAGCGTGTTGACCCGTACCCGGGGCGCCCACTCCACGGCCATGGAGCCCGCCAGGTTCTCCAGGCCCGCCTTGGCCGCCCCGTACGCGGCCGTGCCGGGCGAGGGGCGGCTGCCGCTGACGCTGCCGATCATGATGATCGAGCCGCCGGTCTCCTTCATGACCTCGTACGCCGCGAGTGAGGCGGTCAGCGGCGCGATGAGATTGAGTTCGAGCGCGCGAACGGCGCGCTGCGGGCCGGAGTCGGCGAGCAGCCTGAAGGGGGTGCCGCCCGCGTTGTTGACCAGCACGTCGAGCCGCCCGTAGGCCGTCTTGACCTGCTGGAAGAAGTCCGCGACCGCCTCGGCCTCGCGCAGGTCGACGCAGTGGAAGCGCGCCGTGCGGCCCGCCGCCTGGACGGGCTCGTCCGGCGGGCGGCGAGCGCAGACCAGCACCTCGGCGCCGGCCGCCAGCAGCGCGCGGCTGATGCCCGCGCCGACGCCGCGGGCGCCGCCGGTGACGACGGCGACGCGTCCGGACAGATCGATGACCATCAAGTGGACACCCTCCCGCAGCGCGTGTTCCGCTGCTACGTTCTCACCTAACAAATGTTTGGTGGAAAGGTAGCTGATCTGCTCATGGGTGTCTCCACCTCCGGCCCGGACGAGGGCATCGCGATCGTCACGGTCGACTTCCCGCCGGTCAACGCGCTGCCGGTACAAGGCTGGTACGACCTGGCCGCCGCGCTGCGTGCCGCGGGCACGGACCCGGCTGTCCGCTGCGTGGTCCTGGCCGCCGCCGGGGGCGGCTTCAACGCCGGCGTCGATATCAAGGAGATGCAGCGTGCGGACGGCCACGAGGTACTGATCGGCGCCAACCGCGGCTGCTACGAGGCCTTCGCGGCGGTCTACGAGTGCGAGGTCCCGGTCGTCGCGGCGGTCGGCGGCTTCTGCCTCGGCGGCGGCATCGGCCTGGTCGGCAACGCCGACGCCATCGTGGCGAGCCACGACGCGGTCTTCGGCCTGCCCGAGCTGGACCGGGGCGCGCTGGGCGCCGCCACCCACCTCGCCCGGCTGGTCCCGCAGCACCTGATGCGCGCGCTGTACTACACCTCACGGACCGCGACCGCACAGGAGCTGCACCAGCACGGCTCGGTCTGGAGAGTCGTCCCGCGCGAGGAACTCATGGCCGCCGCACTGGAGTTGGCGGGCGAAATCGCCGCCAAGGACGGCTCGCTGATCCGGCTCGCCAAGGCAGCCATCAACGGCATAGACCCCGTCGACGTCCGCCGCAGCTACCGCTTCGAACAGGGCTTCACCTTCGAGGCCAACCTCAGCGGGCTGGCCGACCAGGTCCGCAGCACCTTCGGCAGCAAGGAGTGAAAGTGCCCAGCGACCAGGCCGGCAGGCCCGCAGCGCCCGGCACGACCGGCGGGAGCCACCGGAGCGGCGAGCCCGGCAGGAACCCGCAGCCCGACAGGACTACGAAGCCGGGCAAGGTCATGTCGCCGGACGAGGTCGTCGGCCGGCTGGAGAGCGGCATGACGATCGGCATCGGCGGCTGGGGCTCGCGCCGCAAGCCGATGGCGCTCGTCCGGGCGCTGCTCCGCTCCGACCTCACCGACCTCACCGTCGTCTCGTACGGCGGCCCCGATGTGGGCCTGCTCGCCGCCGCCGGGAAGATCCGCAAGCTCGTCGCCGCCTTCGCCACCCTCGACTCGATCCCCCTCGAACCGCACTTCCGCGCCGCACGCCAGCGCGGCGACTTCGAGCTGATGGAGCTGGACGAGGCGATGTTCATGTGGGGGCTGACGGCCGCCGTGCACCGGCTGCCGTTCCTGCCGGTGCGCGCCGGACTCGGCTCGGATGTGATGACCATCAACCCGGGCCTGCGGACGGTCACTTCACCCTACGAGGACGGCGAGGAGTTCGCCGCCGTGCCCGCCCTCCGCCTGGACGCGGCCCTCGTCCACCTCAACCGGGCGGACGCGCACGGCAACGCCCAGTACCTGGGCCCCGACCCGTACTTCGACGACCTCTTCTGCGAGGCGGCCACGCACGCCTACGTCTCCTGCGAACGCCTCGTCGACACCGCGGAGTTCGCCGCGGCGGGCGGGCCGCAGACACTGCTCGTCAAGCGCCACTCGGTCACCGGCGTCGTCGAGGCCCCGAACGGCGCGCACTTCACCTCGTGCGTCCCCGACTACGACCGGGACGAACCCTTCCAGGCCGCGTACGCCAAAGCGGCGGCCGATCCCGCCGCCTGGCGGGAGTTCGCCGACCGGTTCCTGTCCGGGGACGAAAACGCCTACCAGGCCGCGGTCGCGGCCTTCGCCGAGGAGGGCGCGTGAGCGAGCGGACCGCGACACCGGACGTGACCAGGGCCGAGATCTGCGTCCTGGCCTGCGCGGAGGCCTGGCGCGGCGCCGGCGAGATCCTGGCCAGCCCGATGGGGACCGTGCCGGCGATCGGCGCCCGGCTGGCCAAACTCACCTTCGCGCCCGACCTGCTGCTCACCGACGGCGAGGCGCTGCTCATCGCGGACGTCCCGGCGCTCGGAGCGAAATCCGAGGTCACCGAAGGGTGGCTGCCCTACCGCCAGCATCTGGCGATGGTGACCGGCGGCAAGCGGCACGTGATGATGGGCGCGAGCCAGATCGACCGCTACGGCAACCAGAACATCAGCTGCATCGGCGACTGGAAACAGCCCACGCGGCAGCTGCTGGGAGTTCGCGGCGCGCCGGTCAACACCCTCAACAACCCGACCAGTTACTGGGTCCCCAAGCACTCGACGCGGGTCTTCGTCGCGCAGGTCGACATGGTGTGCGGGGTCGGCTACGACCGGGCGGCGGCGGCCGGGCCGTCCGCGACCCGCTTCCACCGCATCCCCCGCGTCGTCACGGACCTGGCCGTCCTCGACTTCGAGACCCCCGACCGCTCCCTGCGGGTGGCCTCCCTGCACCCCGGCGTGAGCGCCGCGCGGGTGCGGGAGGTGACCGGCTTCCCGCTCGCGATCGCGGACGACGTGCCATACACCCGGGAGCCGACCGCCGCCGAACTGCACCTGATCCGCGAGGTCATCGACCCCACGGGGCTGCGCGACCGCGAGGTGCGCGCATGAGCGACCGCACTCTTCCCCCTCCGGCCCGTCCCGCCGGCGAGCGCGCCCTCGCGACCGCGCTCACCGAGCTGGTCGGCGTCCGCCACCCCATCGTGCAGACCGGCATGGGGTGGGTCGCGGGCCCCCGGCTGGTGTCCGCCTCGGCGAACGCCGGCGCGCTCGGCATCCTCGCCTCCGCGACCATGACGTTGCATCAACTCCGCTCAGCGGTAAGGGAGGTGAAGTCCCGTACGGACCAGCCCTTCGGCGTCAATCTGCGCGCGGACGCGGGCGACGCGACGGAGCGGGCCCGCGTCATCATCGACGAGGGCGTGCGCGTCGCCTCGTTCGCGCTCGCGCCGTCCAGGGAACTGATCGCCCGGCTCAAGGACGCGGGCGTGGTCGTCATTCCGTCCATCGGCGCGCGCCGGCACGCCGAGAAGGTCGCGGCATGGGGCGCGGACGCGGTGATCGTGCAGGGCGGCGAGGGCGGCGGCCATACCGGCGAGGTCGCCACCACCGTGCTGCTCCCGCAGGTCGTGGACGCGGTCGACGTTCCCGTCATCGCGGCGGGCGGCTTCCACGACGGCCGCGGCCTCGTCGCCGCCCTGGCCTACGGGGCGGCCGGCGTCGCCATGGGCACCCGCTTCCTGCTCACCTCGGACAGCACGGTGCCGCAGGCGGTGAAGGCCCAATACCTCGCCGCGAGCGTCAAGGACGTCACCGTCACCACCAAGGTCGACGGGCTCCCGCACCGGATGCTCCGCACCCCCTTCGTCGACGCGCTGGAGCGGTCCGGCCGGCCGGCGGCGCTGCTGCGCGCGGTGCGCCACGCGGCCGCGTTCAAGCGGGAATCCGGGCTGAGCTGGGCCCGGATGCTCCGCGACGGCCAGGCCATGAAACACGGCAGGGAGCTGACCTGGAGTCAGGTGCTGCTCGCCGCCAACACCCCCATGATGCTCAAGGCGTCGATGGTGGACGGCCGCGCGGACCTCGGGGTGATGGCCTCGGGCCAGGTCGCCGGCCTGATCGACGACCTGCCGTCCTGCGCCGAGCTGGTGGAGCGCGTCATGGCCGAGGCGTACGAGGTCCTGGGCTCGCTGCCCTCCCCGCGCTGATCGCCTGCCGCCCTCCCCCGCCCGGCCGCGCCGCCCTCCGTCGCGTCAGGTGCCCCCGCCCGGCCGCGCCCTCCGTCCCGCCCATCAGTGCCATCACCCTCATTCCCGGGAGTTGTTCGGATGCGCTCTTCCCGTACGCCCGCTACCGCCGCGCTCGTCGCGGCCCTGCTCGTCGTCACCAGCTGCGCCGGCGACACCCCGGCCGCGCCGGTCACGACCCGGCAGCCCGCCGCCGTGGAGAACGTCGAGCTGAAGGGCGCGGTCAACGTCCGCGACCTCGGCGGGTACCGGACCGGCGACGGCAAACAGCTGCGCTATGGCACCGTCTTCCGCGCAGACGCGCTCGGCAAACTGACCAAGGCGGACCGCGCGGAGATCGACGGGCTCGGCCTGAAGTCCGTGATCGACTTCCGGGTCCCGGTCGAAGTGCGTTCCGACGGGGCCGACAAACTCCTGCAGGGGCTCACCGCCACGCCCCTGCCGGTCGACGACACCGGATTGTACGAGCGGACGATGGCGGCGATCGTCTCCGGCGACTCCGCGAAGCAGCACAAGGCCCTGGGCGGGAGCAAGGCCGAGCGGCTCATGCGGCGGATCTACCGCAACTTCGCGAGTGAGCAGGCGGCGCGCCGCCAATTCGGGCGGGTGATAGGGGAGATCACCGACGGCAAACGGCTCCCGCTGCTCTATCACTGCACCTCGGGCAAGAACCGGACCGGCTGGATGAGCTACGTCCTGCTGCGCGCGGTGGGCGTGCCGGCCCGCACGGCCGAACAGGACTATCTGCTCTCCAACGACCGCCGCCGCAGCGCCGACCGCAGGACCCGCCAGGGTCTGGAGAAGGCCGGCCTCATGCCGGATTCACGGTTGATCGTCCCGTTGCAGGAGGTCCGGGCGGACTATCTCGACGCCGCGCTCACCGAGATCGACAAGCGGTACGGGGGCTTCGAGGCGTATCTCTCCAAGGGCCTCGGCCTGAGCGAGGGGACGCTCGCCAAGCTCCGTTCCAGGCTGCTGCGATAGCCGCTTCGATAGCCGCCCGCGATACCCCGGACAACGCCAGGGGGAAGGTGACCGCCCGGCCGGGCGGTGACCTTCGGTGCGTCAGAGCCGTTCGATGATGGTGACGTTGGCCTGGCCGCCGCCCTCGCACATCGTCTGGAGGCCGTAGCGGCCCCCCGTGCGCTCCAGTTCGTGGAGCAGTGTCGTCATCAGCTTCACGCCGGTCGCGCCCAGCGGGTGGCCGAGGGCGATCGCGCCGCCGTTGACGTTGACCTTCTCCGGGTCGGCCCCGGTCTCCTTGAGCCACGCCAGCACCACCGGAGCGAAGGCTTCATTGATCTCGACGAGGTCGATGTCGGCCATCGACATGCCGCTCTTCTTCAGCGCGTACGCCGTCGCCGGGATGGGCGCGGACAGCATCCGGATGGGGTCCTCGCCGCGCACGGAGAGGTGGTGGACGCGGGCGCGCGGCGTCAGTCCGTGTTCGCGTACGGCCCGCTCCGAGGCGATCAGCATCGCGGAGGCCCCGTCGGAGACCTGTGAGGACACCGCCGCGGTCAGCCGGCCGCCCGCCACGACCGGCTTGAGCCCGGCCATCTTCGCCAGCGAGGTGTCCCGGCGCGGGCCCTCGTCCGTCGTCACCTCCCGGTACGCGACGCTCTCGCGCTCGAAGCGGCCCTCGTCGATGGCGCGGGCGGCTCGCTGGTGCGAGCGGAGGGCGAACTCCTCCATGTCCTGCCGGGAGATGCCCCATTTCTCGGCGATCAGCTCGGCGCCGTGGAACTGGTTGACGGGCAGGTCGCCGTAGCGCGCCCGCCACCCTTGTGATCCGGCGTACGGGCCCTCGGTGAGCCCCAACGGCTCGGCTGCCTGGCGGCTGGCGTAGGCGATCGGGATCTGCGACATGTTCTGGGCGCCGCCCGCGACGACGAGGTCCTGGGTGCCGGAGAGCACGCCCTGGGCCGCGAAGTGCACGGCCTGTTGGGAGGAGCCGCACTGCCGGTCGATGGTCACGCCCGGCACCTCTTCGGGGAGCCCGGCGGCCAGCCAGCTCGTCCTGGCGATGTCCCCGGCCTGCGGGCCGACGGTGTCGAGGCAGCCGAAGACGACGTCCTCGACGGCGGCGGGGTCGACGCCGGAGCGCTCCATGAGCGCTTTGAGCACATGTGCGCCGAGGTCGGCCGGGTGCACGGCGGACAGGCCGCCGTTGCGCCGGCCGACGGGGGTGCGTACCGCTTCGACGATGTAGGCCTCGGCCATGACTGCTCCTCCGTGTCGAGCTCGTGAGCTGAAGCCGCGGAGCCGGCTTCGCCGCTGAGCTGAGTATTCAGGTGTCCAGGTATCCAGATATCGAGGTAGCGATGTCATTCCCGCAAGGCGATGCCGTCCAGCACCATCGACAGGTACTGGCGGGCGATCTCCTCCGGGCTGTGCTGCCCGCCCGGCCGGTACCAGGACGCGGCGACCCACACCGTGTCGCGCACGAACCGGTAGGTCAGCCGGATGTCCAGGTCCGCCCGGAACACCTCATCGGCCACCCCGCGCTCCAGCGTGCCCAGCCACGCCTTCTCGAACTTCACCCGCGAATCGGCGAGATAGCCGAAACGCGGCTGGACGGACAGGTGCTTCGACTCCTTCTGGTAGATCGCCACCGCCGCACGATGCCGGTCGATCTCCCGGAACGACTCCGTGACCAGGGCTTCCATGGTCTCCCGGGGGCCGAGGCCAGCAGCGAGCACCGCGTCGTAACCGGCCCACAGCTCGTCCAGGAAGGTGGAGAGGATCTCGTCGACCATCGACTCCTTGGAATCGAAGTGGTAATAGAGACTGCCCGCCAGCATCCCCGCCTCGTCCGCGATCCGGCGCACCGTCGTCGCGTTGTAACCCTGCGCGGCGAACACCTCGGCCGCCGTCGCGAGCAGCTCCCCGCGCCGCGCGGGCGAGGCGCTCATCGTGGGCTCCTTCTGGATTGCGGGCACCCGTCCATGGTCACTGCCCGCTCACGCGTGCTGACTGCTGACGGAGACCGTCTCGCCGGTCATGTACGAGGAATAGCCGCTGGCCAGGAAGACGATGACGTTGGCGATCTCCCATGGCTCGGCGTAGCGGCCGAAGGCCTCGCGCTCGGTGAGCTGCTCCAGCAGCTCGGGCGTGGTGACCTTCGCCAAGTGCGGGTGCATCGCAAGGCTGGGCGAGACAGCGTTGACGCGTACGCCGTAGTCGGCGGCCTCGACGGCGGCGCAGCGGGTGAGGGCCATCACCCCGGCCTTGGCGGCGGCGTAGTGGGCCTGGCCGCGCTGGGCACGCCAGCCGACGACGGAGGCGTTGTTGATGACGGCGCCGCCCGCTCCGGAGTCCTTCATCCGGCGCAGCGCGGCCCGGGTGCAGCGGAAGGTGCCGTTCAGGGTGACGTCGATGACCTTGTCCCACTGGGCGTCGGTCATCTCGACGAGGTCGGCGGTACCGCCGAGGCCGGCGTTGTTGACCACGATGTCGAGCCGGCCGTGCCGTTCCTCGGCCAGGCCGAAGAGGGCGGCCACCTGCTCCTCGTCGGTGACGTCGCAGGGCAGCCCGGCGACCCGGTCCGCGCCGAACTCGCCGGCCAGCGCCTCGACGGTCTCCTTGAGGCGGCGTGCGTGGGCGTCGCCGAGGACGACCCGGGCGTCCTCCTCGAGGAATCTACGGGCCGTGGCCCCGCCGATCCCGGCCCCGGCGGCGGCGGTGACGACGGCGCTGCGGCCGGCGAGCAGCTGGTGGCCGGGCACGTACTGCGGGGGACGGCTCACTGGCGGCTCTCCTTGGGCAGGCCGAGCACCCGCTCGGCGATGATGTCGCGCTGGATCTCGTTCGAGCCGGCGTAGATCGTGTCGGAGCGGGAGAAGAGGAAGAGCCGCTGCCAGTCGTCGAGGTCGTACGGTTCGCCTGCCGCGAGCATCCCGGCCGCTCCCCGCGCGTCCATGGCGAGCTCGCCGAGCTCCCGGTGCCAGGTCGCCCAGTAGATCTTGCCGATCGACGCCTCCGGCCCCGGCGCCCCCGCCGCGACGCCGTCGAGCATCCGCAGGGCGTTGAACCGGATGATCTCCAGGCCGGTCCAGGCCCGTGCGATCCGGTCGCGGATGAGGGGGTCCCGCGCCGAGCCGTTGCGCCGCCGAAGGCGATGAGCGTGGGGCCGAGGAGCTGCTCGCCGATGTGGCCCACGCGGGCGGGGGCGTCGGCGAGCGCGTACTCCTCATGGAAGGCGACCTGTTCCTCCACGGTCGCGCCGCGTCCGCCGAACTCCTGCGGCCAGCCGACCAGGTCCAGCCGGCGGCGGCCATGTGCCGCTCCCAGGCGAGCCGTCCGGCGGACTCCTCGTGTTCCCGGCCAGGGCCGCCGCGGCCTTTCAGCGTGGCGAACGCGCCGGTGAGGCCGGACCGCAGCCAGCTGCGGAACTCGCTGCGGAACTCCTCGACGCTGCTCATGGCCGTACGTTAACCTACCAAACACTTGTTAGGGAAGGAGCCGCAGATGACCACTGCCCACGACCCGGCCGAGGCACCCGAAACGCCCGAGGCACCCGAGGCACCCCAGGCACCCCAGGCACCCGAGGTCCGCTACGAGCGGCAGGGCCCGGTCGCCGTCGTCACAATGAACCGGCCCGCCTACCGCAACGCCCAGAACTCCGCGATGACTTACGCCCTCGACCGCGCCTTCTACCACGCCGCCGCCGACGACGAGGTGAAGGTCGTCGTCCTGGCCGGGCAGGGCAAGCACTTCTCCGCGGGCCACGACATCGGCACCCCCGAGCGCGACGCGCACCTCCCCTTCGACCGGACGGCCGGCCTGTGGTGGGACCACTCGGACAAAGCAGGGGCGGAGAGCCGCTTCGCTCGCGAGTCCGAGGTCTATCTGGGCATGTGCCGCCGCTGGCGCGAGCTGCCGAAGCCGATGATCGCCTCGGTCCAGGGGGCCTGTGTGGCGGGCGGTTTGATGCTCGCCTGGGTCTGTGACCTGATCGTGGCCGCCGAGGACGCCTTCTTCGCGGACCCGGTCGTCCGGATGGGGATACCCGGCGTCGAGTACTTCGCGCACCCGTGGGTGATGCCGCCGCGGATCGCCAAGGAGTTCCTCTTCACCGGCGACCGGATGAGCGCGCGGCGCGCGTACGAGGTGGGCATGATCAACCGCGTCGTGCCGAGCGCCGAACTCCCCTCCCGTACCGCCGAACTGGCCTCCCGCATCGCCGAGATGCCCCGGCTCGGCCTGGCCCTCACCAAGCGTGCCGTCAACCAGGCCGAGGACCTCCAGGGCCTGCACTCCGGCCTGGACTCGGTCTTCGGCCTCCACCACCTCGCGCACGCGCACAACGCCGAGACCGCCGCCGACCCGCTCGGCGGCATGGACATCCACAAGATGAAGCAGGCGGGCAACTGATGGACCTCGACTTCACCGCCGAGGAGGACGCCTTCCGGGCCGAAGCCCGCGACTGGCTCGGCGCGCACGTCCCGTCGGCCCCGCTGCCCTCCCTGGAGACACGCGAGGGCTTCGCGGCCCACCGCCAGTGGGAGCGCACCCTGGCCGGCGGCCACTGGTCGGCGGTCACCTGGCCGGCGGAGTACGGCGGCCGGAGCGCCTCGCTCACCCAGTGGCTGATCTTCGAGGAGGAGTACTACGCGGCGGGCGCGCCCGGCCGGGTCGGCCAGAACGGCGTCAGTCTCCTCGCTCCCACCCTCTTCGAGCACGGCAGCCAGCAGCAGCGCGCCCGTGTGCTCCCCGCGATGGCGAGCGGCGAGGTGATCTGGGCGCAGGCCTGGTCCGAGCCGGAGGCGGGCTCCGACCTGGCCTCACTGCGCTCCACCGCACGGCGGACGGACGGCGGCTGGCTGCTGAACGGCCAGAAGGCATGGTCCTCCCGGGCCGCCTTCGCCGACCGCGCCTTCGGCCTCTTCCGCAGCCACCCCGGGGCGGACCGGCCGCACCGCGGGCTCAGCTATCTGATGTTCCCGCTCGACGCGGGCGGCGTGACCGTACGCCCGGTGGGCCGGCTCGACGGCAAGCCCGCCTTCGCCGAACTCTTCCTCGACGACGTCTTCGTACCCGACCAGGACGTCATCGGCGAGCCTGGCCAGGGCTGGCGCGTCGCGATGAGCACAGCCGGCAACGAGCGCGGCCTGACCCTGCGCAGCCCCGGCCGCTTCACCGCCGCCGCCGAGCGTCTCACCGCCCTGTGGCGGGCGCAGGCGGACCCGGCCGACACCGCGCTGCGCGACCGGGTGGCCGACGCCGCGATCCGCGCCCGCGCCTATCAGCTCTTCACCTACGCCAACGCGTCGCGGATCGCCGCCGGGGACTCCCTCGGCGCCGAATCGAGCCTCAACAAAGTCTTCTGGTCCGAGCTGGACATCGCCCTGCACGAGACGGCACTCGATCTGCTCGGCCCGTACGGAGAGCTGTCGGACGAGGCCGACGACGCGCCGGAGCAGGGCGGTTGGGCCGACGGATACACCTTCTCGCTGGCCGGCCCCATCTACGCGGGCACCAACGAGATCCAGCGCGACATCATCGCCGAGCGGCTGCTGGGCCTGCCGAAGGGACGCCGCTCATGAGGTTTCTGCTGGACGACGAGCAGGCGGAGTTCGGCCGCACCCTCGACCGCATGCTGACCGCTGCCGACACCCCGGCGGCCGTACGGGCCTGGGCCGACGGCGACCAAGGGCCGGGGCGTGCGCTGTGGGAGCGGCTCGGCGAGGCCGGCGTCTTCGCACTGGCGGTACCCGAGGCGTACGACGGGCTAGGCCCGCTGCCGGTCGAACTGGCCGTGGCCTTCGTTGAGTTGGGACGGCACGCGGCGCCGGGGCCGCTCGTTGAGACGGTCGCCGCGGCCGTACTGCTCGACAGCCTCGCGCAGAACACGGACGGAACCGGGGACGCGCAGAGCCCAGGCGGCGGCGCGGACCTCGCCAAGGAGTGGCTGCCCCGATTCGCGTCCGGGCAGTCCTCGGCGTCGCTCGCCCTGCCCGGCAGCGGCCCGTACACCCTGGACCCGGACGCGGCCGACGCGACCTTCCTCGTCACGGACACCGCCGCCCCCGCCGGCCGGACCGAGTTGCGGCTGACCGCCGGGCACAGCCCCCTCCAGCGCTCCCTCGACCCGGCCCGCCGCCTCGCCCGCCCGCTGGCCGACGGCCCACCGCTCGCCTCCGGACCACCCGTCCGCGCCGCGGCCGACCGCGCCGCCACCTGGGCCGCCTTCGCGACCGCCGCCCAGTCGCTCGGCGTCGGCCTCGCCCTGGTGGAGCGGACCGTCGCCTACGCCAAGCAGCGCACCCAGTTCTCCACCGTCATCGGCTCCTTCCAGGCGGTCAAGCACCAGCTCGCGGACGCGCTGATCGGCCTGGAGTTCGCCCGGCCGCTGCGCCGTGGAGCAGCGG
>NZ_JAYMZR010000117.1:0-18164 GCF_035828615.1 Streptomyces sp. H27-D2
GTGGACCGACCGCGCGCCTGGCTGCTCACGGTGGACGGCGCGCCGCAGTCGTACGTGGACCTGGACGAGCCCACGCACCTGGAGTTCGACTACGTCCGGCGGTTCGCGCACGTCCTGGACACGGCCGCGGAGCCCGGCCTCCCGCTCGACGTGCTGCACCTGGGCGGCGGAGCGCTCACCGTGCCGCGCTACCTCGCGGCCACCCGGCCCGGCTCCCGCCAGGACGTCGTCGACGCGGACCGGGGGCTCCTCGCGCTCGTCGGCGAACATCTGCCGCTGCCCGCCGGCTCCGGGATCGCGCTGCATCCGGCGGACGCCCGTACGGCACTGGAAGCGGCCCCCGCCGCCTCGGCCGACGTCATCGTCGCCGACGTCTACGGCGGCTCGCGGGTGCCCGCGCACCTCACCTCGATCGAGTACGTCCGCACCGCCGCCCGCGTGCTGCGCCCGGACGGCCTCTACCTGGCGAACTTCGCCGACAGCGCGCCGTTCGACTTCCTGCGCTCCCAAGTCGCCACGCTCGGAGCGGTCTTCGAGCACCTGTGCCTGATGGCGGAGCCCGGCGTGCTGCGCGGCCGGCGGTTCGGCAACGCGGTCGTCGTCGCCGCCCGCACGGAACTGCCGATCGCCGCGCTCGCGCGCCGCAACGCGGCCGACGCCTTCCCGGCGCGGGTGGAGTACGGGCCGTCGCTGCGGCGCTTCGTGGCGCGCGCCGAACCCGTACGGGACGCCGCGGCCGTGCCGTCGCCGGAGCCGCCGAGCGGGGCTTTCACCATCGGTTGACCTGACGGTTCCCGTCACTCGACCGTCGTTCGACCCTTGGCGGGCCGGCGGGGGCGTTCCTCCGCCGGCCCGGCCGCGTCAGTTCTTGGTCGGGCGGAGGCTGCTCATCATCTTGTCGAGCGTGTCCTGCGAGACCTCGCCCGGGACACCCACGTCGGACGTGATCACCCAGATCGCGACATCGCCCTCGGCGTTCTTGTAGGCGACGCTGACCGACTTGCCGTCCGTGTCGCACTTCGTCTTGGGGATGCCGGTGGCCGTCGCCGTCGACGAGTACCCGGAGATGCCGTGGTCATTTTTGAAGGGCTTGGCCTTGGTGTACTTGACCTTGCCCTTCCTGTCCTGGTTGTAGTCGGCGAACAGGAAGTTGTTGGCGGTGATCTCGGCCGCGGTGGGGACGCTCTTGGCGCCCTGGCCGCCCTGAATCCCCGTGATACCGCGGGAGTCCTGCCCGCAGACCTCGCCCTTGTAGACGACTCCGCCCAGGAAGCCGACGAGCGGATCGCCCGTCTTCTTCTTGGAGAAGCCGATGAAGGTGCTCGACTGCTCGATTTTCCAGTCGTCGTTGTTCGGCACGTCGAACGCGGTGTGCCGCTTGACGTTGACGAATGTCTTCCAACCGGCGATCACCGGCTTGATCCCGTCGTCCTCGCCAGCCCGCGGATTGTCGGGGTCCGCCGTGGTGGGGCTCTCGGAGGGCTTGGCCGACTTGGCGGGTTTCTTCGGGTCGTCCTTCGCCACGGACTGCTTGTCGTCGTCCTTGAGCACGACCACGCCGGTGATCACGGCGGCGGCGACCACCGCGAGGGCCGCGACGATGGCGATGAGGGTGGTGTGCTTGTTGCCATCGCGCTGCGGCGGCTGCGGCCCGCCGGGCGGCGTCGGCGCGCCCCACTGCTGAGCGGGCTGCTGGTACGGGTTGGGCGGCTGCTGTCCCTGCTGCGGGTATCCCTGCTGCTGATACGGATTCGGCTGCTGATACCCCGGCTGTTGATAGGGGTTCGGTTGCTGCTGGTTCTGCTCGCCCCCGGGCGGCTGCTGTCCTGGCCACATGGGCAGTAACCATAGAGGTGTGGTGTGACAAGAACTACGCCAGCCCCCGAGGTACTCCTTGTGAGGTGCCCCGGCGGGTCTTCCCGAAGTTGCTACCCACTGGTAACTTTCAGGTATGTCAGAGACCCTGCCGTCGATCGGCGACATGATGGCGGCCACCGTGCCGATGGCCCGCACCCTCAACCTCGAATTCGCCGAGACCACCGCCGAGCGCGCCGTGGTCCGCCTGCCCGACCAGGCCGATTTCCACAACCACGTCGGCGGACCGCACGCCGGAGCCATGTTCACGCTCGCCGAGTCCGCCAGCGGTGCGATCGTCATGGCCGCCTTCGGCGATCAGCTCTCGCGCGCCGTGCCGCTCGCGGTGCGGGCCGAGATCGGCTACAAGAAGCTCGCCATGGGCCCGGTCACCGCCACCGCGGAGCTCGGCCGCCCCATCGCCGATGTGCTCGCCGAACTGGACGCGGGGGAGCGGCCCGAGTTCCCCGTGCACATCGCGATCACCCGCGAGGACGGAGCGGTCACCGGCGAGATGTCCATCATCTGGACGCTGCGTCCCAACCGCTGACGGCTGCCGCCGGGCCCGACCGCAGCCGGTTGCCGCCGGGCCCGGTCACCGAGGCCCGGACAGCAGGGCGAATGGGGCCCCCGCCGTCGGTTCCGGCCGCCCTGTCCCGATCGAGTAGGCTGCCCCGGACGTGCGCCCCGGCGCACGTCCGGCAGTTGGTCAGCAGGCGGGGAGGCGGCGGCGTTGCACGTCCAGGAATGGCTCGAGACCGTACCGGCGATGAGCGTCTACATCCTGGTGGGTGGGGTCATCGGGCTGGAGAGCCTGGGCATCCCGCTGCCGGGCGAGATCATCCTCGTCAGCGCGGCCCTGCTGGCCTCGCAGCACGACTCCGTCGACCCGGTGGTCCTCGGCGCCTGCGCCACACTCGGCGCGATCGTCGGCGACTCCATCGGCTACGCGATCGGCCGCAGGGGCGGACAGCCGCTCCTGGACCGGCTCGGTCGCAAATTCCCCAAGCACTTCGGCCCCCACCACATCGCGAGCGCCGAGCGCTCGTTCGAGAAGTGGGGCATGTGGGCGGTGTTCTTCGGCCGCTTCGTCGCCCTGCTGCGTATCTTCGCGGGGCCGCTCGCGGGCGTGCTGCGGATGCCGTACTGGAAGTTCCTGACCGCCAACGTGCTCGGCGGAATCGTCTGGGCGGGCGGCACGACCGCCGTCATCTATTACGTCGGCGTCGTCGCGGAAGCCTGGCTCAAGCGCTTCTCCTGGCTCGGGCTCGTGCTGGCGGTGCTGATCGGGGTCACCTCGATGCTCGTCGTAAGGAACCGGGCGAAGAAGGCCGCCACGGACGCGGACGCGAAGGCGGACACACCGCAAGGCGCGCGGGCCGATGCCGACGCACCTGATCAGGACGCGGCTACGGCGTCCCCGGAGCAGACGGCCGAGCGGACCTCCGTCCCGGCCGCCGACTAGGACAGGGCGACGATGACGACGCGGCGCAGGGCTCGTCCGCCCCGACCCGTCGCCTACGGTGCGTTCAAGCGCGACGAAACAGCGGCGAAGGGGAGAAGACGATGGCGGAACGGGCGTTGATCGCGGGCGTGGGCGGCAAGGAGCCGGAGATCGACCCGGAGTCGTTCGCCGCACCGACCTCCGTGGTGATCGGCGAGGTCTCGATGGCCCCGGGGTCCAGCGTCTGGTACCACGCCGTACTGCGGGCCGACTGCGGCCCGATCGTCCTGGGCGCCGACAGCAACATCCAGGACAACTGCACCGTGCACGTGGACCCCGGATTCCCGGTCACCGTCGGCGAGCGCGTCTCGGTGGGCCACAACGCGGTGCTGCACGGCTGCACCGTCGAGGACGACGTACTCATCGGCATGGGCGCCACGGTCCTCAACGGCGCGCACATCGGCGCGGGTTCGCTGGTCGCGGCCCAGGCGCTGGTCCCGCAGGGCATGCGGGTGCCGCCCGGCTCGCTCGTCGCGGGCGTCCCCGCCAAGGTCAAGCGCGAGCTGACCGAGGAGGAGCGGGAGCACATCAAGGTGAACGCCACGATGTACTGGGAACTGGCCAAGGCGCACCGCGCGGCGCACCAGGACTGAGACGGGCCGTACCCATCCCGGCTGACCCACCCCGGCCGCGCCGGCGGGTCACTCGCGCCGCAGCTTGGCCAGTTCGGCGTTGAACTGGGCGCCGGTGAGCAGCGCGAGGTTGGAGAGCCACAGCCAGACCAGGAAGATGACGATCCCGGCGAGCGATCCGTACAGCCGGTTGTATGTGCCGAAGTGCGAGGCGTAGAGGGCGAAGCCGGCGGAGGCGAGCAGCCACAGCAGCACGGCGAGCGCGCCGCCCGGGGCCCTGCGCCGGACACCGCGTGTCTCGGCCGGGCCGGAGCGGAACAGCACCAGGACGAGTACGGCGGCCAGGCAGAGCAGGATCGGCCACTTCAGGGCGTTCCACGCGGTGGTGGCCGCGCCGTCCACGCCCAGCAGACGGCCGGCGGCAGGTGCCAGCCCGCCGGTGAGCGTGAGGGCCAGCGCACTGGTGACGAGCAGCGCCAGCAGCGCGACGGCGGTGATCACGATCCGGGGCGCGGTCTTCCATACCGGGCGCAGATCCTGCACGCCGTGCATCGCGTGCAGGGCCCGGCGGAACACGCCGAGGTAGCTGGAGGCGGACCAGACGGCGCTGACCGTGCCGAAGACGGCCAGCATCCAGGCGGCCGAGCGCTCGGCGGCCATCCCCTCCAGCGCGCGCCCCAGGACGGCCTGGGAACCGGCGGGCACCACGGCGATCACGTCACTGATCAGGTTCTGCCGCGCCGCGTCGCCGATGATCCCGACCAGCGAGACCGTGACCAGCAGCGAGGGGAAGATGGCGAGCACCGCGTAGTAGGTGAGGGCCGCGGCCCAGTCCGTGACGTCGTCGTTCCATACGGACACCGGCGTACGGCGCAGCGCGCTCACGCCGTGCCCGCGGGGCGGCAGGGCGTCGGCCCAGCTCCGTGGGGTCGAGGGGGCGGGTGTCGTCTCACTGTGCACGCTGTGTCCTAAGTGCGGCGGCGCGGAAGGGCAGGGGCCGGGAGGGCGGTGGCGGTGCTGTGCGGCCGACTCACGGGGTCGGTGCGTGACGTCGGCGGACGACCTCGGCGCGGTCGTGCGCCCCGAGGTCGTCCGCCGCTCCCGACTGGTGATTATCCGGGCAGCCCGGTGCGCCGGCCGTCAGCCGGTCGGTTCACCGCTCGCCGCGACCGCGGCCTCCCCCGCCTCCCCCTCGCCCGCCGGGGCGTCGAAGCGCAGGGCGTCCGGGTTGAGGTGGTCGACCAGGCGGTGCAGCAGGGCCTGGGCCGTCGCCTGCTCCTCGGCGGAGAAGATCCGTACGGCGCGGGCCTCGACCTCTTCCATCGCGGCCTGCGCGCGTTCGGCCAGCCGCAGCCCCTCGTCGGTGACGCGCAGCCACAGGACGCGCCGGTTGCCGGGGTGGTGGCTGCGCTCCAGCAGCCCGCGGTCGATGAGGGCGTTCACGGCCGCGCCCATGGACTGGGCGGTGACACCGGAGCGGCGGGCGACCTCGGCGCTGGAGACTCCCGGGGCCAGGCTCACATGCAGCAGGGCGTTCTGCTGCGCCAGCGTGAGATCGAGCGGCCGCAGCGCCTTCTCCAGGCGCGGGGCCATGGCCTGGGAGAGTTGCCAGGCCAGATAGCCGGTGCGGTGGGACGGGTCGCGCAGCACTCGAATTTCACCTCATGAATGGAAGGCACCTTATATATGACTGCTACAGTTAACAGGTAGCTTATATCTGCCGAAGGGTCTGCCGTGCCGCCTGCTCCCACCTCCGCCGACCAGGAATCCCAGCGAGGAATCCGGCCGGACGCCGACTGTCCGCACCATGCCCACGCGGTGGACTCCGCACCTCCGCAACACGGTGCCGCCGGCGTGAAGGGCGTCCTGCTGCCGGTGATCATTGTGCTGGTCATCGGCACCATCTTCGTCAGCGTCTACCTCGCAGCCTTCCACGCGCCCCGGCCGCACCGCCTCCCGGTGGCCGCCGTCGGCTCCTCGCAGCAGATCCACAACGCCGGGTCCGGACTCGACGCGGGCCTGTCCGGCGGATTCGACGTCAAGCGCTACGCGAGCGAGGGCGAAGCCCGGCACGCGCTCGAACACCGTGAGGTGTACGCCGCGTACATCGGCTCGGGCGACACCCCGAAGCTGCTCTACGCGGGCGCCAACGGCCCCTCCGTCACCGGAACCGTGACCGAGGCGTTCGGCGCGGTCGCCAAGGCCGAGGGCCACTCGCTCGCGCAGCGGGATGTCGCGCCCACCTCGGCCGGTGACACCCGCGGCATGTCCGTGTTCTACGCCGCCTTCGGCCTGGTCCTGGCCGGCTACCTGTTCGGCATGATGACGTACCAGATGGCCCCGCGGCTGCAGTTCCGCCGGCGGATGGTCAGCCTCGCGTCCTTCGGCGTCTTCGGCGGCCTGATCATCGCCCTGATAGCCGGCGACACCGGCTTCGGCGCGCTGCCCGGCTCCTTCCTGACCGTCGCCGGCCTGACCGCGATGATGGCCGCCGCGGCGGGCGGCGCGACGATGGTGTTCATGCGCCTCTTCGGGATGGCGGGCCTGAGCCTGGCCTCCGTCGTCCTGCTGACCCTCGGGAACAGCACCAGCGGCGGCTTCCTGCCCGCGCAGTACCTGCCGGGCTGGCTGCGCCCGCTGTCCGAGATCCTGCCGGTCGGCGTCGGGGTGCGGGCGGTCCAGGGGGCGTCGTACTTCCACAACGACGGCCTGGTCAGGGGCCTCGTCGTACTCGCCGCCTGGATCATCGGCTGCGCGGCGATCCTGTACGCGAAGGACGTCGGCATCGGCCGCCGCCGGCGCGACCGGCTCGCCTCCGCCTGAGCCCGTACGACGCGGCCGGGGCCCGGATTCGCGGCGCCGGCTGAATCCCCGGGCAGCGCGACGGGTGGATGGGGTGAAGATCACAGCACCGGGCGGTCGGCGGCCCCACGCGGCTGAGTACGGTGAGCGGGTGCCGAAAAACCGCAACACGTTCTCATCGCTCGCCGCCTGGCGCCGCCGGGCCGTATCGCGCGCGGTGCACCACACCTGGGCGTGGGTGCGCCGGACCGGCGCGGTGACCGCGGAGCGCCCCGGCACGCTGCGCTTCCGCAGGATCGGCACCGCCAGCAGGCTCGCGTTCCCGCAGGGGACCATCTTCGGAGAGGCCTGGATCGAGCTCGGCGACCACTGCATCATCGGCGAACAGGTCACCCTGACCGCCGGCATGATGCCGGACCTCGACCTCGGCCCCGACGCGGTGCTGCGGCTGGGCGACGGCGTGGTCCTGGGGCGGGGCAGCCATGTGGTGGCCTCGCAGCCGGTCGTCATCGGCAACGACGTCTACTGCGGCCCGTACGTCTACATCACCTCCGACAATCACTCCTACGACGACCCCGAGCAGCCGGTCGGCAAGCAGTGGCCGCGCACCGCACCCGTCGAGATCGGCTCAGGAAGCTGGCTCGGCGCGGGGGCGGTGATCCTGCCCGGAGCGCGGCTGGGCCGCAATGTCGTGGTCGCGGCCGGCGCGGTCGTACGGGGCGAGGTGCCCGACCACGCGGTGGTCGCGGGCGCGCCCGCCCGGGTCGTACGGCTCTGGAGCCCGGAGCGGGGCTGGCAGCCGCCGCTGCGCACCCCGACGCCCGTGCCGATTCCCGACGGCGTCACCCCCGAACAACTGGTCGCGCTGGCCGGACTGGCGCCGGCGGAACTGGGCGCGCTCGGTGAGGCGGGGGATGCGGCGGCGACTCCGGACGCTTCGGCCGCTGCTTCGGCCGCTGCTTCGGCCGCGGTGGATGTGGCTGCCGACCGCTGACGGTGCGCCGGTTCCGTCGGCGACGGACGGCCACCGGACGGCCCGGCCCGAGCCGCTCACCTTGAGCCGCCCTCCGCCGGCCGCACGTCCCGGTCGCTGCGCCCCTGGTCACCCCGCCGCGAGCAGCACCGTCCCGACCAGCGCCAGCCCCGCGCCGGCCGCCTGGACCGTGCGCAGCCGCTCCTGGAGCACGCCGCGCGCCGCGAGCGCGGTGACCACCGGGTAGAGCGAGGCCAGTACGGCGGCCACGGTCACCGGGCCGTGCTGGGCGGCGAGGTTGTACGTGCCGTTGGCGGCGACGTCGGCGAGGCCGACGAAGGCCAGCGCGGGCAGCGCCGTCCACACACCGTTGCGGCCCTCGGCGGGCAGCGCGGGGTTGCCGCGCCGGACGGAGACGAAGAGCGCGCTGCCGCCGACGGCGACATTGCACACGCGCTGAACGAACAGGGCGAGGAAGAGGCCGGTCATCGTGGTGGCGGCCTCGGCGATCAGCGCCATGACGGAACCGAAGCCGAAGGCCGCGACCAGGGTGAGCAGCAGCGTCTGGCGCTGCACCGGAGCTCCGCGCTGCGGGCCGCTCGCGAGGACGACGCCCGCCACGGCCACGGCGATGCCCGCGAACTGGAGCACGCCGGGCCGCTCGCCGAGCACGAGCCCGACACCGAGCGGGACGGCGACGCCGCCCAGCGCCCCCAACGGCGAGACGACGCCCATCGGGCCGAGCGCCAGGGCCCGGTAGAAGCAGAGCATCGCGACCGGACCCACCACGCCCGCCGCG
Source organism: Streptomyces sp. H27-D2 (assembly GCF_035828615.1). Lineage (NCBI taxonomy): Bacteria > Bacillati > Actinomycetota > Actinomycetes > Kitasatosporales > Streptomycetaceae > Streptomyces > Streptomyces sp. H27-D2. The sequence goes on from NZ_JAYMZR010000117.1 coordinate 8,505, forward strand.
ACCGCGAACCACAGCTGCGGGCCGGCTTCGGACCAGCCTCCGGTGGCCACCACGACGACGCCGAGCACACCGACGGCCAGTACCTGGGAGACGACGACCACGGTCAGCGCGGGCATGCGCCGGGTGAGCAGACCGCCGCCGAAGTCGGCCAACCCCCAGAGGAAGCTGGTGGCAAGGGCCATAATCGCGGTCATCGTAAATCCTCGCAGTACAGTTTGTTGGATGCTGGAGTACAGCACACAGTAGTGCAGCATGATGAACTCTGACATGCAAAATATTGCACCTCGAAATGGATGGAACGTGACGGACCTCGACCAGCTCACCCAGTCGCTCGCCCGCAATCTCAAGCGCTGGCGTGCCGAGCGGGGGTTCACCCTCGACGCCCTCGCGGCCCGCGCCGGCGTCAGCCGAGGCATGATCATCCAGATCGAGCAGGCGCGTACGAATCCCAGCGTCGGCACCACCGTGAAGATCGCCGACGCGCTCGGCGTCAGCATCACCACGCTGCTCGACTACGAACAGGGCCCGCAGGTCCGGCTGGTGCCGGAGTCGCAGGCGGTGCGGATGTGGTCCACCGAGGCGGGCAGCTTCACCAAACTGCTCGTCGGCTCGGAAGCGCCCGGTCCGTTCGAACTGTGGGCCTGGCGGCTGATGCCGGGGGACAGCAGCGCCTCGGACCCGCACCAGCCGGGCACGGTCGAACTCATCCATGTCTCGGCGGGCGAGCTGACCCTGGTCGTGGACGGCGAGGAGCATCGGGTGACGGCCGGGGCCTCGGCGACCTTCGAGGCGAAAGTCGCGCACGCCTACCGCAACGACGGCGCCGAGACCGTCGAGATGACGATGGCCGTGATCATCCCGCCGGTCCGCTGAGAGGGCCGATCCGGGCTCGGCGGGCGGCTGCTGCCCAGGGCCGAGTGCCTCGTCAGCCCCGGCGCGCCGCCACGTTCATGGACAGCGCGGTGGGGTGCTCGGTGAAGCCCATCGCGCGATAGAGGCGCTCGGCGTCAGGGGTGGCGTGCAGATCGACGCGGCTGACGCCCTGCGCGGCGAACCAGTCGAGCAGCGCCTCGGTGGTGGCGCGGGCGTAGCCGCGGCCCCGGTGCGCCGGGTCGGCGCAGACATTGAAGACGAACCCGAACCGGCCGGTGGGATGGCCGGGAGCGGGCAGCCGCTGCTCGACGGAACCGACCGCGCAGGCGGCCAGCGGCGCTCCGCCGACGGGTGCCGCGCCCGCCGCTTCGCCGGGAGCCGGGCCCGGTGCCGCGTCCGGTCCGCCGTCGGCCTCCACCACGAACGCCCCGACCAGCGCGCCCCGCCCGGCCAGTTGCCCGCGCAGCAGCTCGCGGGCGTCGTCCTCCCAGGCCCCGGACTCGTCGTGGTCCCGCATGGCGGCGAACATCAGCCTGCGCAGACGCACGATTTCCGGGGCGTCCTCGGGGACGGCGGCGCGAGTGACGATCATGCCCGGACGCTAACGCACCTCTTCGGGCCGGCCGTCACCCGGACCCGCCCCGGACCCACGCATTCCCCCCCGCGCGGACCGTCAGCCCAGCCGCGGGATCTCGATCGCCGGACACCGGTCCATCACCATGTCCAGACCGGCAGCCCGCACCCGCTCGTACGCCGCCTCGTCGACGACCCCGAGCTGGAACCACACCGCCCTCGCCCCGGCCGCGACGGCCTCGTCCGCCACCGCTCCCGCCAGCGCCGAGTTCACGAACACGTCGACGACGTCCACCGGGAAGGGGATGTCGGCCAGCGAGGCGTACCCCCGCTCGCCGTGCACCGTCTGCGCCTTGGGGTGGACGGGCGCGATGCGCTTGCCGTAGCGCTGGAGCACGCTCGCGACGCCGTAGGCCGCCCGGCGGTCGTTGCCGGACAGCCCCACCACCGCCCAGGTGTCGCCCGTGCTCCGGAGAATTCTGGCGATCGTCGCGGTGTCGCCGTACACATCGGCCTCCTGGGAATCGGTCCGTCGTCTGCTCTGTCCGCTCAGCCCGTCGTCCGCTCAACAGAGGCCGCAGGGCCGGTCATTCCCCGTGCTACTCATTCCCCGTGCTGCCACGTCCGCAGGATCACCGGCTTGTCCCGGCTGCCGCGCACCACCGGCTCGTCATCCGTCAGCCGGTACCCGGCGGAGCGGGCGACGGCGCAGCTCGCCGTGTTCTCCTCCTCTATGCGCAGCGCCAGCCGGTCGAGGCCCAGCGTGACGTGGGCGTAGTCGGTCAGCAGCCGCAGCGCCCGCACCGCCAGCCCCTGGCCCCGGTAGCGCGCGCCGATCACATAGCCGAGCTCGGCGTCATAACCGTCGTGGCCGGTGCGGATCACCAGTCCCTCGCCGCGGGGCGCGGTCCCGTCCTCGGTGATCGCGAAGGGGATGCGGGCGGGATCGGCCCGGCCGCCCGCCAGCCGCTCCCTCGCCTCCGCGGGGCCGAAGGGCGAAGGCATCGGCGTCCAGCGCGCGATCTCCGGCTCGTCGAACAGTTCCACCATCGCGGGGAGGTCCTGCTCGGTCCATCCCCGCAGGTGGAGGCCGAAGCCTGTCAAGATCCGGTCTGGTGTCGTCATGCCCTGATCATCCCCCTCGACCCGGTTCTGATGCCAAATCGGGGGTCGGCGCGCAGCGCATAGGGTTGCGGGATGGAGCAGTACCGGACCCCCGCTCGCGAGGGCGTGCACGAGATCGAGATCAAGAGGTCGCGCTTCCTCTGCACGCTCGCGCCCGCCGCGACGGAGCAGGAGGCGCAGGAGGTCATCCAGCGCCTCCGCAAGCAGCACCCCGGCGCCAACCACAACTGCTTCGCCTACGTCATCGGCGCCGACGGCGGGGTGCAGAAGGCCAGCGACGACGGCGAGCCCGGCGGCACGGCGGGCGTCCCCATGCTCCAGATGCTGCTGCGCCGCGATGTCCGCTACGCCGTCGCCGTCGTCACCCGCTACTTCGGCGGCACCCAGCTCGGCGCGGGCGGGCTGATGCGCGCGTACGGCGGGGTGGTCGGCGAAGCCCTCGACGTACTGGGCACCGTCACACGCCGCCGGTTCCGGCTGGCCACCGTCACCGTCGACCACCAGCGGGCCGGGAAGCTGGAGAACGACCTGCGGGCGACCGGCCGCGCGGTCCGCGAGGTGCGCTACGCCGAGGCCGTGACCATCGAGGTCGGACTGCCCGAGGCCGACGTCGACGCCTTCCGGGGCTGGCTGGCCGATACGACGGCGGGTGCGGCGGTCCTGGTCCTGGGCGGTGAGGCGTACGGCGAGGTCTGAGCGCTGGGGGGTGAGGTCTCGCGCCCACCGCGAGGGCGACGGGGCGTGCTGGCGCCCTCGGAGTCGGTGCGGTCGGCACGCCGCCCCCGCGGCCCCCGCGGCCGCAGGGACGCTCAACGCGTGGTGCGCAGCGTCGCCCAGATGGTGTGCCCGGCCTCATTGTCTCTCGCCCTGACCCCGAAGTCCTCGCTCACGTCGGTGACGATGAGCAGCCCGCGGCCGTCCTCGGCGTCGGCGCCCGGGTCGCGCCGGCGGGGCGGGCCCTTCGCGGCGGTGCCCTGATCGCGCACTTCCAGATACAGCAGCGTGTCCGCGAGGCCGGCGCTGCAGACGATCTCCTCGCTGTCGGTGTGCACGACCGCGTTGGTCACCAGCTCCGATATCAGCAGCCGGGCGGCGTCGCGGGTGTCGTCCGGCAGCTCCCAGCCGCGCAGCAGACCGGCGATCCAGCGCCGGGCCTTGGGCACCGACGCGGGCTCCCCGGCGAGGCGAAAGGTGTTGGGGAGTGCGGTGACGTCCAGGCCGGGGGCGGGGTGCCTGGAGTCGGTTCCGCAAGTGGGGGGCACGTGCACGGGGGGCCTTCCATCAGCTCGGGATGGGGCAGCGCGGGGGACCGGTGGGGGCGGTGAGCCGGTGCCGAACTGGTGGTCCGGGCGCCGCCGCGGCGCGCCGGAGTGCGGCGGAGGCTGCTGAGTACGGTCGGCGGCCATCGCTCGATCACTCCGATCGTCTGCCAACTACTGCGGCGATCACTGAAGTTGAAGGCCGCCGTGGCGGGTCGTGAGGTGAGTCACGCGATCACTATGCTCGCTGTAGTGGTCATATCGCAACCGTCGTTCTGATAATTTCAGAACAGCGGCGATCGATCTGGTTGTGCGCTCAACTACGTGCCACACTCTGGGCCGTGACAGCTAGTCAGGAGGCAGGGAGTGACTGAAGTCCCATCGAAGAGTGCTCCCACCGTCCTTCGCATGGTCCTGGGCACCCGGCTGAAGGATCTGCGGGAGAAGGCGCGCGTACCGCTGCGGACGGCGGCGCAGGACATCGACGTCGCCGAGCTGACGGTGCGCCGGATGGAAAAGGCGGAGGTCGGACTCAAGATCCCTTATGTCCGGGCCCTGTTGCAGCTCTACGCGGTGCCCGCGGCGGAGATCGACGTGTTCCTCGGGCTCGCCAAGCAGGCCAATGTACCCGGCTGGTGGAACCCCTGGCGGGACGTGCTGCCCGGCTGGTTCAGCGCGTACGTGAGCCTGGAGAGCGCCGCCCGCCTCATCCGCAGCTATGAACCGCACTACGTCCCCGGCCTGTTGCAGACCGGGGACTACGCCCGCGCCCTGTTCGTCAACGGTCTGCCCAACGCGAGCGACGAGGACCGCGAACGCCGCGTCGCCCTGCGCGTCAAGCGCCAGGAGCTGCTGGCGGGGCCGGACGCCCCGGCCGTATGGGCGGTCCTGGACGAGACGGTGCTGCGCCGGCCGGTCGGCGGGGCCGCCGTCATGCGGGCCCAGATCGACCGGCTGCTCGCCGCCACGCACCTCTCCAATATCACCCTGCAGATCATGCCGTTCGCCGCCGGACCGCACGTCGGCGCCTTCGGCCCCTTCCACTACTTCCGCTTCGAGATGCCCGAGCGGCCGGACATCGTCTACACCGAGGGCCTCACGGGCGCCGCGTACCTGGAAGACCGCCTCGATGTCGTCAGCTATCTGGAGGCACTCAACCGGATGACCGCGCAGGCGGCATCGGTCGACGCCTCCAGGACCATCCTGGAAGAGACGCGCAAGGAGTACTCATGACCCCGATCTACAACGGCATTCCCGCCGGCGAACTCGGCACGGAAGGCTGGGACAAGCCCTGGAGCGCCGGGAACGGGGGCAGCTGCGTCGAGGCGAAGAAGCTGCCGGACGGAAGCGTCGCGGTGCGGCAGTCCACGGACCCGTGCGGCCCGGCCCTGGTCTACACACAGCACGAGATCGCCACCTTCCTGCGGGGCGTCAAAGCGGGCCAGGCCGACTACCTGCTCGCCTGAGCCGTGGCCCGCCGGGCACGAGCGCCGCCCGTCACACCCGAGCGCCGCCCCCCCCGCGTACGCGCACCGCCTCAGGCGGACGCACCGCACGGGCTCACACGCGCGCCGTACACCGCCGTCCCGTTCACCCCCCACAGTGCCACCACCCCAGGAGCAGGAGGGCCCATGACCGACTCCGGTCACGCAGCCGAGCAGATCGACACCAGCAAGCCGCACCCGGCGCGGATGTACGACTACTACCTCGGCGGCAAGGACAACTACCAGGTCGACGTGGAGGCCGCGGGCGCCGTCGAAGCCGCCTTCCCGACCATCAAGACCTGCGCGCGGACCAACCGGCTGTTCATGCACCGCGCGACCCGGGTGCTCGCGACCCTGGGCATCCGCCAGTTCCTCGACATCGGCACCGGCCTGCCCACCAGCCCCAATCTGCATCAGGTGGCCCAGGCCGCGGCTCCCGAGTCGCGGGTCGTCTACGCCGACTACGACCCCAGCGTCCTGGTGCACGCCCGCGCGCTGCTGCGCAGTTCGCCCGAAGGCCGCACCGCCTACATCCAGGCCGACGTGCGCGACCCGGACAGCATCCTCGACGCCGCCGTGCTGCACGAGACGCTCGACATGAGCCGGCCGGTGGCGCTGTCCCTGAACGCGCTGCTGCACTTCGTGCCCGACGAGGACAAGCCGTACGAGGTGGTCGCGCGACTGGTCGAGGCGCTGCCGTCGGGCAGCTATCTGGTGCTCTCGCACTGCACGCCGGACTTCGCCCCGGAGATGTGGAAGAACGTCGTGGAGGTCTACCACCGCGGCGGGATACCCGCCCAGGTGCGGTCCAAGGAGGAGGTCCTGCGCTTCTTCGACGGCCTGGAGCTGATCGAGCCCGGCGTCGAGGTCCCGCACCGCTGGCGGCCCGACGGCCCGGCGCAGCCCGGCGTCGACGACGCGACGGTCAGTTTCTTCGTGGGGGTGGCCCGGAAGCCGTGACCGGGACGGGCAGCCGCCGCAGGCGCTCCCTCAAGTCCGCCGTGCGACGGGCGAGTTCGGGGAGATCTCCGAAGCGGTACTCGACGGGGGCGTCGGGCCAGTAGCGGGTCAGGGCGGCGGCGCTGTGCGGGCTCAGGACCGCCGTGCCGTCGGCGTCCACGCTCACCCCGTCCAGCACCGCCCGCTGCCGGTTCCAGGCCGCGGCGTCCTGCCGGTCGATGCCGGGCGGCAGCCGGAGCGCGACGGACCCGGCGGTGACGGTGACCGGATAGCCGCCGGGCAGGCCGTACGGGGCCGGGAGATGACCGGTGTACGGATGCTCCTCGTCCAGGAGCGCGACCGTACGGGCCTGCGGTCCCTCGGCGGGGGTGCGAAACTGAGGTCTGTGGTGGACGGGGGGCCGACCAGCGCTAGCGTGGTCGGTGCGGAGGCGGGAAGCCGCGCCGGCGCGGTGCCGGCTCTTGGGGCGGGGAAAGGGAAAACATGCGGGTCGGGGCAGTCCTGTGAGAATTCTGCACACCTCCGACTGGCACCTCGGGCGGTCCTTCCACCGGGTGAGCCTGCTGGCCGCGCAGGAGACGTTCATCGATCACCTGATCGCCACGGTGCGGGACCGCGACGTCGACGCGGTGGTCGTCGCCGGCGACGTCTACGACCGCGCGGTGCCGCCGCTCGCCGCCGTCGAGCTGTTCGACGGCGTCCTGCACCGGCTCGCGGAGCTCGGCGTGCCCACCGTGATGATCTCCGGGAACCACGACTCGGCCCGCCGGCTGGGCGTCGGCGCCGGCCTCATCGACCGGGCCGGCATCCACCTGCGCACCGACCCGGCGGGCTGCGGCACCCCCGTCGTGCTCACCGACGCACACGGCGACGTCGCCTGCTACGGCCTGCCCTACCTCGAACCCGCCCTGGTCCGTGAGGAATTCGGCACCGAGAAGGCAGGCCACCCGGCCGTGCTCGGCGCGGCCATGGCCCGAGTGCGCGCTGACCTCGCCGCCCGCCCCGCGGGCACCCGCTCCGTCGTGCTCGCACACGCCTTCGTCACCGGCGGGGCCGCCAGCGACAGTGAGCGCGACATCACCGTCGGCGGCGTCGCCTCGGTGCCCGCCGACGTCTTCGACGGCGTCGACTACGCCGCCCTCGGCCACCTGCACGGCTGCCAGACGATCAGCGAGCGGGTCCGCTACTCCGGCTCGCCGCTCGCGTACTCCTTCTCCGAGACCGACCACCGCAAGTCCATGTGGATCATCGACCTCGGCGCCGGCGGCGCACTCGCCGCCGAGCGCGTCGACTGCCCGGTGCCACGCCCGCTGGCCCGAATCCGCGGCTGCCTCGACGACCTGCTGGAGCGGCCCGAACTCGACCGGCACGAGAACTCCTGGGTCGAGGCCACCCTCACCGACCCCAGCCGCCCCGCCGAACCGATGGCCCGCCTCGCCGCCCGCTTCCCGCACGTGCTCAGCCTCGCCTTCGATCCGGAACGGGCCCCCGAGGACCCGATGGCCTCCTACGCCCAGCGGCTGCGCGGCCGCACCGACCAGCAGATCGCCGAGGACTTCGTGGGCCATGTACGCGCCGGACGCGGCCCCGACGACCACGAGCGGGCCGTCCTCACCGACGCCTTCGACACCGTACGGATCGACGAGACGCGCACCGAGGTGGCCCGATGAGGCTGCACCGGCTCACCGTCACCGCCTTCGGGCCGTTCGGCGGCACCCAGCGGATCGATTTCGACGAGCTGTCCGCCGCCGGGCTCTTCCTGCTCCACGGCCCGACCGGCGCGGGCAAGACCTCGGTCCTCGACGCCGTCTGCTACGCCCTCTACGGCGGCGTGCCCGGCGCCCGGCAGAGCGGGCTGACGCTGCGCAGCGACCATGCCTCACCGGACACCCCGACCGAAGTCCTGCTGGAACTCACCGCAGGCGGGAGGCGGTTGGAGATCACCCGCCGCCCCGAGCAGCGCCGCCCCAAGAAGCGCGGCAGCGGCTTCACCCGGGACAAGGCGCAGAGCTGGCTGCGCGAGTACGCAGCACCGACCGGGGACCCGCGGTTCGGGGAGCCGCCGGAGGCCGACGCGGAAGCCCTCGCGCCCGCGATCCCGCACCCCAGGACGCCGCATGAGCCGCATCGGAGCGGCGGCGGCGGATGGAAGGCGCTCAGCCGCTCGCACCAGGAGATCGGCGAGGAGATCGCCCTGCTGCTCGGGATGAGCAAGGAGCAGTTCTGCCAGGTGGTCCTGCTGCCGCAGGGCGACTTCGCGCGCTTCCTGCGCGCCGACGACCAGGCGCGCGGCAAACTGCTCGGCCGGCTCTTCGACACCGGGCGCTTCGCCGCCGTCGAGGACCGGCTCGCGGACCTGCGGCGCGCCGCCGAAGCGCAGGTGCGGGCCGGCGACGAACGGCTGCTGGCCCTCGCGCACCGCATGGCGCAGGCCGCCGGGTCCGGCGCCGACCCGCTGCCCGAGATCCCGGCGGGCGAACCGGGCCTGGCCGACGCCGTCCTCGGCTGGGCCGCGGTGGCCCGCTCCGCCGCCCGTGAGCTGCGGGACATCGCGCTGACCACGGCCGCCGCCGCCGAATCCGCTCACGCCGCCACCCAGCGGGGCTTCGACGCCGCCCGCGAGCTCGACCGCCTCCAGTGCGGCCACGCGGCCGCCGAACAGCGCGCGGCCGCCCTCGACGCGGGGCGCGCGGAGCAGGACCGGGCCCGGCTGCGGCTCGACCGGGCCCGCGCCGCCGCCTCCGTCGCCCCGGCGCTGGACCTGCGCGAGAGCGCCGAACGCCAGCATCTCGCCGCGGCCGTCGCCGAGCGCGCCGGCCGCGAGCAACTCGGCCGGGCCGGGCTGCCCGCCGCCACCGCCGGCGCGGGCGGCGACGAACTCGCCGCGCTGGAGAACGCCTCGCGCGAGGAACTGGGCGGTCTCGCCGCCGCCCGGCGCGCCGAACAGCGCGCCGAGCGGATCACCGCCGAGCGGGCCGCTCTCGACCGCGAGGCGCGCTCCGACGACGAGCTGTCGCAGGACGCCGCCGACTGGCTCACCGAATGGGATACCACGCGCGACGCCCACCAGCGGCGCGTCGAAGCCGCGCAGGAGGCCGCCACCCGCGCCGAACAGCTCGCGGTCCGGATCGACCCGGCCGTACGGCGGCACGAGGCGGCGCAGCGGCGCGACGCGCTGACCTCGCAGGTCGGCGAGGCGCGTACACGGCTGCTCCGGGCCGGCGAGCAGGCGGTCGGCGTGCTCCCGCGTCTCCTCGGCCCGCTGGGAAGCCGCCAGCGCGGCTTCCTCCGTCGCCCGGTCGACGTGGCCGGCGGCGGCGCGGGGGGGTTCGGGGTGCTCTCGCGCGCCGCACACCGCGCCCGGTGTGCCCTCGGCCAGCCGCGCG
>NZ_JAYMZR010000118.1:0-17784 GCF_035828615.1 Streptomyces sp. H27-D2
GGTGATCGGCTGCCCGTGTGGGGCCGGCTGCCGGCCGGTGCTCGTCGCTCATGGGCCCATGATCCCGCACCGCTCCCGGATCGGGCCCGAAGTACCCGTGCGGCGCGCATGTTCGAGCATGGGCCGATCGTTCGCCGACGTTCAGCGACGGCCGCTGTCAATTCCCGGCAGCTTCCGTAATGCGCCCCCGGCACGTGCCCCTGTGAGGACTAGCGTCCTTGAGTCATGGGACACCTGAACCAGGCATCGCGGCACGCCCCGAGCCCATCGACGGCAGCACGCACCGCAGCGGAACGCCACAGATGAGCGAGCGGCGCGCGCCGTCCGGCGCGCCACCCCCCGGGGCCAGGGCTACGCGATACGTCTTCCCCCGTGCGGCCGGCCCCGGGTTCCCGCACGCCCCGCTCCTTCTCCTCCTCGGCTCGATGTGTGCACACCGGCTCCGAACCGGCGCCGTCTGAAGCCGAACCGTCGGCCCGGACGACCACCCCGAGCGCCCGGATCACTCACCGGAGCGCAGTCCTGGAACGAGGAGGCCATGCGAGGACCACGCACCACACCGGGTACGCGCGCCGGCGGCGGGCTGCCGGTCGCGCCCCCGGCGCGCGGCCGTCGCGCGCACGCCGGGCGGGCCGCGACCGAGGACGGCAGCCCCGGCGACGCGATAGCCGGCCCGGTTTTCGGCGGCAGCGGCGGCGGGAGCCACGCCGCTCCGTACGGGCGGGACACTGACCCGTACGGACGGGCCGAGGCCCCGTACGCACCGGATGACGCCCGGCACGGGCGGGCGGAGCGCAACGGACGGGAGGGGGCCTCCGCGGTCCGAGCGGCCCCCTCCTGGTGGCGGCCGCGCTCCGGGACGGTCCGCGCGAAAATCGTCTGTCTCCTGCTGATCCCCGTCCTCTCACTCCTTGTGCTCTGGACCTTCGCCGCCGTCGGCACGGCCCAGGACGTGGCGCGGTTGCGGCAGGCGCAGCGCGTCGAGGCCGAGATCCGTACGCCCGTCGCCACCTCGCTCAACGAGCTGCAACAGGAGCGGACGGCCGCCGCCCGCTACCTCGCCGCGCCCACCCCGACCCGCCGCGCCGAACTGGACCGCCAGGGCCGTACGACCGACCGCGCCGCCGCCCGGCTGCGCAGCGGCCCGCGGCGCACCGTCGCCGACGCGGCGGACCTGCCTGCCGCGGTGACCGGCCGCCTGGAGACATACGTCGGACAGCTGGCCCGGCTCAAGAAGCTCCGCTCGCGCATCACGGAGCGCGGCGCGAACTGGGGCGAGGTGTACCGGCGTTACACCGTAGCCGCCGATTCCGCCTTCGGCGTCGGGGGTGCGCTCAGCGGCGTCCCGGAGGCGTCGGCCGGCTCCGGAGGGCGTGTACTGCTGGAGTTCTCCAGGGCCCGCGAGCTGCTGGCCAGGGAGCACGCGCTGCTCTCCGCGGCTCAACTGACCGGCTCGCTCGAAGGAGACCGGCTCCGCGGGTTCGCCGGCGCGGTCGAAGCCCGCCGCGTACTGGAGCCGGCCGCCGCCAAGGATCTGCGGGCGGCCGACCGGGCCCGGTGGCGCACGGTGCGGAGCGGGGGCGCGTACGAGGAGCTGCGCGCCCTGGAGGACGAAGTGCTGGCCGGCAGCGCCAAGGACAACGTCGCCGACGCCGCGCCCCCCGACTCCTGGGGGCGCGCGTACGACTCTGTGCAGCGCGCGCTGGGCGGCGTCGAATCAGCCGCGCGCACAGCGGGGGCGCGGCACACCGATCCGTACGCCGGGGGCGTGCTCACCCCGTCCGGGGCCGCTGTCGCCTTCGGGCTCGCCGCCTTGGTCGCCTCCCTGCTGATCTCGGTCCGGATCGGCCGCGGACTCGTCGCCGAACTCGTCGGCCTGCGCGACGGCGCACTCGACATCGCACGCCGCAAACTGCCCGGCGCCACCCGGCGGTTGCGCGCCGGCGAGAGCCTCGACGTCAACGCCGAGGCACCGCCAGGCGACCCGGCCGACGATGAGATCGCCCAGGTCCGCGACGCGCTCGGCACGGTCCACCGGGCCGCGCTGCGCGCCGCCGTGGAGCGCGCGGAGCTCGCCGACGGCGTCTCCGGGGACTTCGTCAACCTCGCCCGGCGCAGCCAGGTGCTCGTCCACCGGCAGCTCGCCCTTCTCGACAGCATGGAGCGGCGGGCCGACGACCCCGGTGAGCTGGGCGACCTCTTCCGGCTGGACCATCTCACCACCCGGATGCGGCGGCACGCCGAGAGCCTCATCATCCTGTCCGGCGCCGCGCCCGGCCGCGCCTGGCGGATGCCCGTCACCCTGATGAACCTGGTGCGCTCGGCGGTGTCCGAGGTGGAGGACTACGCCCGGGTGGAGGTCGGGCGGCTGCCGAAGGCCGCACTGGACGGAAGCGCTGTCGCGGACCTCGTCCATCTGCTCGCCGAACTGATCGAGAACGCCGCCCAGTTCTCGCCGCCGCACACCAAGGTGCGGATCTCCGGCGAGGAGGTGGGCAGCGGGCTCGCCCTGGAGATCGAGGACCGCGGCCTGGGCATGGGCGCGGAGGCGCTGTTCGAGGCCAACCGGCGGATCCGCCGGGCAGATCCGGTCGACCTCTTCGACAGCGACCGGCTCGGCCTCTTCGCGGTGAGCCGGCTGGCCGCACGGCAGGGCGCGCGGGTCGTGCTGCGGACCTCCCCGTACGGCGGCACCACGGCGGTCGTCCTGTTGCCGAGTTCCCTCGTGAACGTGGCCGAACCGACGGGTGACGGGGGCGGCATGCCGCCGAAACGGATGCCGGGAATGAACGGGGCGACAGGAGGGAGCGAGGGGATCGGCGTGACAGGCAGGGAGAACGGAGGTGTCGTCGGCGGGAAGCCGAACAACAACGTGCCGACGCCGGTGGATACCGAGGAACCGGCCGAACTGCCGCGCAGGGTGCGGCAGACCCACCTCGCTCCGCAACTGCGGGAGATCTCCCCGCAGCCGGGAAACGATGACGCCGAGCGGACGCCTGAGCGGGTCCGGGAGCGGATGACGGCTTATCGGGACGGCTGGGCCCGCGGTGCGGAGGCGGCTCCGTACAAGGCGCGTGCCGCCGATTCCGGCGGGGGCGCGGGGAGCGGCGCGGCGGACGGCGCCGGCGACGGTGAGGTCGTGGCGGATGCGGCAGCCGACGACGCGAGCACGCAAGCCCGCAGCCCCGAGGACACCAGCGACAGCGAGAACACCGAACGCACCGAAGGCAGCGAAGGCAGCGAAGGCAGCGAAGACTCAGCGGACACGGACGAACCACGAAAGGAAGGCGACGAAGGATGAGCGAGCCCTGGTCACCACGGTCACTCAAGACCGCGCCCCCCGGTGAACTCGATTGGCTGCTGGACGATTTGGTGGCCCGGGTGCGCGGGCTGCGGCACGCTGTCGTGCTGTCCAACGACGGGCTGGTGGTCGGCGCGTCCGACGCGCTGACGCGCGAGGACGCCGAGCATCTGGCGGCGGTCGCCTCCGGCTTCCACAGCCTGGCGAAGGGCGCGGGCCGGCACTTTCGCGCCGGGGGCGTGCGGCAGACGATGGTGGAGATGGACGTCGGCATACTGATCATCGCGGCGGCGGGGGACGGCGCGTGCCTGGCCGTGCTGAGCTCGTCCGCCGGTGACGTCGGCATGATCGCGTACGAGATGGCCCGGCTGGTGACCCGGGTCGGCGAGCATCTGGCCGCTCCACCGCGCTTGCGCGATCAGCCTCCGGCCTCCGGCTGACGTGGCCGGACACGCGCACGAGTCCCGCCCGTCCGACGACGCCCGCCCACGCGACTCCGGCCCGTACGAGGCCCGTTGGTACGACGCGGAGGCCGGCCCGCTGGTCCGCCCGTACGCGATGACCGGCGGCCGGACCCGGCCGCGGCCCGGCGACGCGCACTTCGATCTCGTCGCGTCGGTCGCGGTGCGGCAGAGCGAGCTGGGCGGCGGCGAGGAGTCGAAACTGGGCCCCGAGCACCGCTCGTTGCTGTCCTTGTGCGGGACGGGGAGGCGGTCCGTCGCGGAACTCGCGTCCGGCACGGACCTGCCGCTGGGAGTGGTGCGGGTGCTGCTCGGCGACCTGCTGGGACTGGGGTACGTCCGGGTCGCCAGGCCCGTACCGCCCGCCGAACTGGCTCATGACCAGATCTTGAGAGAAGTGATCGATGGACTCCGTGAACTCTGATCCGTCTGATCCGGTGGAAGGCGAACCGTTGAGCGATCCCGCGGACGGCGACCCCACCGAGGCCGACGCCGAGCTGGCGTTGAAGATTCTCGTCGCGGGCGGCTTCGGGGCGGGCAAGACCACCTTTGTCGGCGCGGTCAGCGAGATCCGCCCGCTGCGCACCGAGGAACTGCTCAGCGAGGCCGGGCGGGAGGTGGACGACACCTCGGAGGTGGACGGCAAGGCCACCACGACCGTCGCGATGGATTTCGGCCGGATCACCATCAGGTCGGGCCTGTCGCTCTACCTGTTCGGCACGCCGGGCCAGGACCGCTTCTGGTTCCTGTGGGACGAGCTCGCGCAAGGCACCCTGGGCGCCCTCGTACTCGCGGACACCCGCAGGCTCCAGGACTGCTTCCCCGCGGTCGACTTCTTCGAGCACCGGGGCATTCCCTTTCTGGTGGCCGTGAACTGCTTCGCCGGTTCACGGCCGTACGGCGCGCACGAGGTGTCGCGCGCCCTCGATCTGGACCGCGGCACGCCGGTGGTGCTGTGCGACGCCCGCGACCGGGACTCCGGAAAGGAAGCGCTGGTCAGACTGGTCGAGTACGCGGGCCGGATGCACACAGCGCGGCTGCTCGCCCCGGACGGCTAGCGGGGTGGCCGCGGCAGCCGGCGCGTGGTCGCGAGCCGGTCCGTGGCCGCAGGCGTTCAGCCGGCTTGCAGCGCCCGCAGGTGGTGCCGGAGTGCCTGGAGGGCCGCTTCCGGTGTGACGTGGGCCGGCTGCAGGATCAGTTGCAGCGTCAGCCCGTCGAGCAGGGCGTGCAGCCGTAGCGTCTCCACCTCGACGTCGAGACCGGCCGACAGGCCGCCGGAGCGCGCCCAGCGATGGTGAGCTGCGCGGCCTCGCCGTCCGGCCGCCCCCGTCCGGCCGGCTCTGCTCGGCCGGCTCCGCGCCGCGCGGTCAGTCGGCGATGTCGGCGAGGGCGACGACCTTGTCGACGCTGACCCTGACGAGCGCCTCGCCGGGCACGGCGTTGCGGGCGCCGTACTGCTCGGCGGCTTCGTCCCCCACGTACCGCGCCGCGATACGGGTCGCCCAGGAGCGGAGGTCGTCGAGGTCGTCGCTCAGCTCGGCGCGGCCCTGGATCACCACGAAGCTGAACGGCGGCCGGTCGTCGTCGACGCAGATCGCCACCCGGCCGTCGCGTGCGATGTTGCGCCCCTTCACGGTGTCGTAGCCGGTGGTGAACACCAGGTCGTCGCCGTCGAGGAGAAACCACACGGGGGCGACGTGCGGACTGCCATCGGCCTTGACAGTCGACAGCTTCCCGGTTCGGGTCCCTGCCGAGATGAACGCCTGCCACTGATCTTCGGTCATCTTCTGTGCCATGTCCCCATCATGTGCCAAGGCCATTCCGGTACCGCGACGGCTGGCTGGACGGCTTGCCGGGAAGGCGGCGGTGGGCCAGGCTGGCACGGCACTTGCGTGGGCGGCGCCATAGGGGCGGCGCGGGGGAAAGGGGGCTGGTGCGGCATGGCACTGAGCAATGGGCTCGACTGGTTGTTGGACGATCTGACCAAGCGGATCGAGTACATCCGGCACGCGCTCGTACTGTCGAACGACGGCTTGGTGACGGGGGCGAGTTCCGACCTGGAGCGCGAGGACGCGGAGCATCTGGCCGCGGTGGCATCCGGTCTGCACAGTCTCGCGAAGGGGTCCGGGCTGCACTTCCGGGCGGGCCGGGTACGGCAGACCATGATCGAGTTCGATGACGGGGTGCTCTTCGTGACGGCCGCGGGCGAAGGCAGCTGTCTGTGCGTGCTCGCCACCGCGGACGCCGACGTGGGCCAGGTCGCGTATGAGATGACCCTTCTGGTCAACCGCGTCGGTGAGCATCTGAGCGTCGCGGCCCGGCAGCCCGAAAGTTATCCACAGGTCTGACGGGGTGTCCCCTTCTCCCGCTACGGTCGTCACCGAGAGTGATTGGACCTGAAGCGGGGGAGGCTGTCATGACGGTTCAGGAACGACAGGTCGGGCGGGGCGCCGGGGAGACGCTCGCACTCGGCAGGGCGGCGGAGCGACTCGGCCTGAAAACGAAGGACTTCGAGCTCGCCGTACAGCTCGGCGAAGTGCGCACGGTGGCCGTCGGGGATTCCGGGCGGCGGCGGGTGGCGTGCGAGGAAGTGGAGCGGCTGCGTCGCGCCGAGGGCTTCCCCGAGACGCTGAGGTCGCGACTGTGGGTGGTCGGCACCGCGGAGGGAGCCGAGCTGATGGGGATCAGCCCGGGGCGCTTCACCCGGCTCGCCCGCGGTGGCTGCTTCAACCCCGTGCGTTTCTACGTCAACCAGTACCTCGCCGTCGTCTGGCTCTATCTCGCGGCGGACCTGGTGGAGTTCGCGGACCGGGAGCCGGACCTGCTGCACGGCCGGCTGCCCGCGGGGCTGCGCTCGATGCTCGACTGCGGCGACGACTGGCGGCCGCGCCACTGGCGGGGCCGTCGGGCGGGGCAGCTGATGAGCCGCACCGAGGACCCCTGGGAGCGCGCCGCCGTACCGGCCGCGCTGCTGGACGCGGACGAACTGGCCGAGGTCGTGGACGACCCCTACGAGCAGGCGTATCTGCGGCGGTTGCGGCCCGAGCTGACGTCCTCGCGCGGCAACGCGGTGGCGTCCCGCGAGGTCATCGACCGGGTGCTCAAGGCGGACGAGCCGGACGAGGTCCTCTGGTACCGGCTCAGTCTCGCCCTGAGCCTGGACGAGGCCCGCGAAGCCCGCTCCGCGCCCCGGCCCGCGCTCCAGCCGCGCACGAGCGTGGACGCGGCGACGGCGGAGCGCGCCGGGACGGACCGCACCGACGAACGGGCCGGTACGGACCCCCCTGTCCGCCCCGACGGGGCAGGGCGGCGGCGGACGTTGCGCGACTGGCTGCACCGCCGCGGTGGACGGGCGGGCGCAGGCGCTTGAACAGCATCGCGCAGACGGGCCGGACCGAGCGGGGCCGACGGGCGGACTCAGGTGCCCGGCTTGCGGCCGTAGACCTGGACGTCGTCGCCGTTCTTGAGCATCGACCAGTACTTCTTGGCGTCGCCCGAGCGCATGTTCACGCAGCCGTGCGAGCCGGGGGGCGACCAGACGCTGCCGGTGATGGAGTGGAATGCCTGGCCGCGGTCGAAGAACTGGGAGTACGGCATCCGCACGTTGTAGAGCGTCGACCAGTGGTTGATGTGGCGCATGTAGATCTTCTTGGCGCCGCCGCGGGTCTCGTAGCCGTTGCGGCCGCTGCGGATCGGAACGGGGCCGAATTTGAGGGTGGCGCCGTCCTGGATCCAGCTCAGCTGGCGGGTGAGGTCGACGCAGGCGATCCGGCCCTTGTTGACGGGGCACTTCCCGGCCGCGTTGGGACGGTTGCCCGCCGCCTTCTGCTTGTTGATCAAGTCCATGACGCCCCAGGTCACGGACCCCGCGTAGCCGATGTTCGGGCTGATGCCGTGGCTGGTCTGGAAGGCGCGTATCGCCTTGCAGTCCGTGGTCGACTGGCGGCCGTCCACCGGTCGGCCGAGGAACTTCTCGACCTTCTTCTGGTACGGGCCGGTCGTGGTCGTGCAGGAGGAGGACGCCGCCTGCGCGGTGCCGCTGGTCAGGGCCACGGTCAGCGGGACGGTGAGCCCGATGAGGCCGAGCAACACGCCCAGGCGTTGCTTGGCGGCGATGTACGAGCTCTTGTGGGAGGTGGTGCGAGCGCTGGTTCTCGGTCTGACTCTCATACCCGGTACGACGATCCGCCGGGTTCGCTGGTTGCCCGGTCGTATGTCCCGACTATGTAGCAGAGGTGGCGGGACGGAATGTCGTTGCATCCGTGTCCCGCTCGGGAGAGAGTGGGCGCACGCCGAGGGGCGTAGCTCAGTTGGCCAGAGCGCTGGTCTCCAAAACCAGATGTCGCAGGTTCGATTCCTGCCGCCCCTGCCCAGCCCCATCTCTGCCCGGTCCCACCTGTGCCCTGCGTTCGATCCAGTTCCGCCCGCGCTCACAGTGGCCGGAAGAGCCCCTCCTGCATCACGGAGACCAGCAGCCGGCCCGTGCGGTCGTAGATCTGGCCGCGTGCCAGACCCCGCCCGCCCGTCGCGATCGGCGACTCCTGCTGGTAGAGGAACCACTCGTCGGCGCGGAACGGCCGGTGGAACCACATCGCGTGGTCCAGTGACGCCATGTCGAAGCCGCGCGGGCCCCAGAGCGGCTCGATCGGGATGCGCACCGCGTCGAGCAGCGTCATGTCGCTGGCGTAGGTGAGAGCGCAGGTGTGCACGAGCGGGTCGTCGCCGAGCGGGCCGACCGCGCGCATCCAGACCGCGCTGCGCGGCTCGGCGTCCGCCAGCTCCTCGCGGGTCCAGCGCAGACGTTCGACGTACCGGATGTCGAAGGCCTGGCGGCGCTCCATCCGCTTCAGCGCGTCCGGGAGTTCCCCCAGGTGCTCGCGCATCTCGTCGGCCATCCGGGGCAGCGTCTCCGGCTCCGGCACCTTGGGCATCGGCAGCTGGTGTTCGAAGCCGGGCTCGGGCTGGTGGAAGGAGGCCGTCAGGTTGAAGATCGTCCGGCCCTTCTGGACGGCGACGACCCGCCGGGTGGTGAACGAGCGCCCATCCCGTACCCGCTCCACCTGGTACACGATCGGCAGGCCCGGAATGCCGGGCCGGATGAAGTACGCGTGCAGCGAGTGCACCGGGCGCTCGCCCTCCGTGGTGCGTCCGGCGGCGACCAGCGCCTGCCCCGCGACCTGCCCGCCGAACACCCGCTGAAGCGACTCGTCGGGGCTGCGACCGCGGAAGATGTCGAGCTCGATCCGTTCCAGGTCGAGCAGGTCGACCAGGCGGTCGGCGGGGTTGGTCATCGGTACTCCTCGTCTCGTGCGACAGCGGCGTCAGCCTAGAGCAGCGCATCCGGCGGGCTGTGTCACCCGGGCCGCCGGCGCGCGTCCGCCGGGCCGGGCGGCTCCGGCAGCCGGCGCGCCCGCCGGGCCGCGCCGCTCCGGCAGCCGCGCTCGTCGGAGCCGCCCCGGTCGGCTACCGCGCCGAGGGCTCCGGCAGACCCGGGCCGGCGCAGTGCACATCCCGGGGCGGGACCTCACCGCCCACCAGATAGGAACCCGCCGCGCCGTCCACGCACGCGTTGCCGCGGCTGGCGAAGACGCCGTGCGAATAGTCGTCGTGCAGGGTGACCAGACGCGAGCCGGGCAGCCGTCGGCGCAGCGCGTGCGCTCCGGCGATCGGGGTCACCGGGTCGTGCTCGGAGGCCACGAGCAGCACGGGGGGAGCGGCGGAGCCCAGCGCGGTGCGGTGCGCGGGCCGGTGCGCCCAGTACGCGCAGCTCCACGCCTCCATGCCGGTGACCACCGGCAGCGGGTCGAGCCGCAGCAGCCGGCGCAGCTGCGCGCTGACCCGTGGCGGCGTCGGGCCGGGGCCGTCCGCGCACTTCACGGCTCGGTTGGCGGCCTCGTACGTACGTGAGGCCTGGCCGGAGAAGGGTTCGGCGGGGCGCAGCGCGGTCACCGCACGGTGGTCGAGGTAGTCGCGGATGCCGTCGCCCAGGGCGGTCCAGCGCTCGGTCCGGCCGAGCGAGCGGTAGACGGCCCGGTCGAACTCGGCGGGGCCGAAGCCGTCCTCCGGCGCCGCGGCCAGGGCGCTCCTGGCGCGGGTGTAGGCGGCCCGTACCCGCTCGCGGTCGGCGCCGAGGCGGAAGCGGCCGGGGTGGGCGGCCAACCAGTCGAAGAGCGTGTCGCGTTGCCCGAGCAGCGCGGTGGCCTGCCGGAGGTCGAAGGCGTGCCAGCTCTCGGGGCCGACGACGCTGTCCAGCACCATCCGGTCCACCCGCCGCGGGTACAGCGCGGTGTACGCGGCGCCGAGATACGAGCCGTAACTGACCCCGAGATAGCTGATCCGCGGCTCGCCCAGAGCGGCCCGTACGGCGTCCATGTCGCGGGCGGTGTTCGTGGTGTTCAGGTGCGGCAGCGCGTCGCCGATGCCTTGCGCGCAGTCCTGGGCGGTGCGCTTCAGGGAGGCGTGCAGGGGGCGGAGAGGGGCTGGGAGACGGGCGGTCCCCGTGGGGGAGCGTGGGGCGGTGGTGCCGGGCGGCGGTATCGGGTCGGCGCCGGGCGTCTCGAACAGGCCGCCCATCGGCCCGCAGTCCGCCGGTGAGCTGCGGCCGGTGCCGCGCGGGTCGAAGCCGATGACGTCGTACGAACGCCGTACGGACGCGGGCAGTTTGGCCCGCTTGGTGGCGGCGTAGCCGAGGCCGGAACCTCCCGGTCCGCCCGGATTGACCAGCAGCACGCCGCGCCGTTCGGCCGCCGTGCCGGTGGCGGCGACGCGGGAGACGGCGAGGCGGAGGTGCGGGCCGTCGGGGCGGTCCCAGTCCAGCGGCACCCGGAGTGTGGCGCAGTCGATCCGGTCCGGTGCCGCCGGTGCGGGGACGTCGTCGGGGCAGTGGGTGAATTGCGGCGTTTCGGCCGTGGGTGCGGCATGCGCCGGGGGAGTCGGCGTGATCGAGGTCACCAGGGCGGCGGTGGCGCAGAACAGGGCGGCGTGGCGCGAACGGGCGCGCGAATCAAGGGGTTTCACGGATCTCACAGTTCGAGCGGGAGGGGCGGTCTGCATGACAATGAAAATGATTATCGATATCGTCTATCTCGGTCAACATCACGCCGCACCACGAGAAGGGACACCGTGGGACATTTGCTGATGATCGAGAGCTGGGTGGGATCGATGAGCCGGCTGTTGCCGAGCGCCATCGCCGAATCCGGTCACCGATTCACCTTCCTCACCCGGGATCTGCACCACTACCTGCGAGCCGCGCCGCCCGGGGAAGCGCACCCGCTGCTCGCCGCGCAGAACATCCTCACCGTCGACACCAACGACCTGCCGGCGCTGCTCGGCCGGGTCGAAGCGCTGCACAGCGCGCTGCGGTTCGACGGGGTGCTGTCGTCCTGCGACTACTACCTGCCGGCCGTGGCCCACGTCGCCCGCCATCTCGGCCTGCCGGGACCGGCCCCGGAAGCCGTCGAGGCCGCCTGCCGCAAGGACACGACCCGGCGGCTGCTCGAGGACGCCGGCCTGCCGGGGCCGCGCCACGCGGTGTGCGCCGACTGGCCGCAGACCGTCGAGGCGGCGTGCCGGATCGGCTTCCCGCTGGTGCTCAAGCCGGTCGACCTGTGCGCCGGGATGTACGTCAGGCAGGTCGCCGACACGGACCAACTGGGCGACGCCTACCGGGCGCTGGGCGGCTTCCCGGTCAACGCCCGAGGGCAGCTGCGCGCTCCCGTGGTGCTGCTGGAGGAACTGCTCGGCGGACCCGAGGTCAGCGTCGAGACCGTCTCCTACGACGGGCGCTGTCATGTCGTGGGCGTGACGGACAAGAGCGTGGCCGGTGCGCCGGCCTTCATCGAGACCGGGCACATGTTCCCGGCCGGACTGGGCGAGGCGCGGGAGCGCGCGGCGGCCGACACGGCCGTGGCGGCGATCGAGGCGCTCGGCCTCGACCAGGTCGTCACCCACACCGAGATCAAGCTGACCGACGCCGGACCGCGCGTCGTCGAGGTCAACGCCCGCCCGGCGGGCAACCGGATCGCCGAACTGGTCCGGCGCGTCAGCGGCGTCGACCTCGCGGCGGCGGCCGTCGAGGTCGCGCTCGGCCGAAAGCCCGACCTGACGCCCCTGGCGACCGGCGTCAGCAGCGCCGCGATCGGCTTCCTGCTGCCCGAGCGGACCGGCGAACTGGCTGGATTCGACGGAGCGGAGACGGTCCGGGCCGACCCGCACATCGTGGAACTGGACCTGGCACGGCCCGGCCGCGCGGTACGCCCGGCCGGCAGCAACAACGAATACCTGGGGCATGTCATGGCGCTCGAAACGGCCGGGAGCCAGGCGGAATCCGAGCCCGAGCCCAGGGCCGATTCCGGGTCCGAGCCCGAGCCCAGGGCCGATTCCGGGTCCGAGCGCGAGCCCAGGGCCGATTCCGGGTCCGAGCGCGAGCCCAGGGCCGATTCCGGGTCCGAGCCCGAGCCCAGGGCCGAGCCCGGAGCCGAGCCCGAGCCCGGAGCCGCTCCCGGCGTGTGGCCCCGAGCCGCCGCCGTCGACGACAACCCCGCCGCCGGCTCAGTGCCCGCGACCGGAGCCCGGCGGCACACCGCCGCCGCGCTCGCCGCGCTCCGCCCCCGCTACACCACGGACGGTGCCGCATGAGTGCCGTACGCGCCGAGCACACCGCCCGCACCGGCCCCGCCCGGTCCCTCGCGGACCTCACCCGGCAGGCGCTCGCCGGAGACTTCGGGCCCGACCCGGCCGACAGCCGGATCGCGCTCGCCTTCACCACCAGCCAGGCGGTACGCCACGACGGACGGGCCGGCGGCTACCGCAACGAGGTGCTGAGCCTGCGGCTGGCCGAGGCGGTCGGCTCGTGCGCCGTGGAGCCCGGCACGCTGCCCGGCTCGGCACTCGACGACTGCGTCGGCGCGGACATCGCCCGGCTCCTCGCCCACCCGCTGCCCGCGATCCGCGTCGCCGCGCTGGACGCCTATCTGACACACGTACTCCCGCACACGCCCGAGAACGGCGCCCGCCCGTTCCCGCTGCCCGCGGGAACCAGCCTGCACAAGTCCAGGGCCCGCGCCCGCGCGGTCGTCGGGCTGCTGCCCGCGGCGCCCGCCGTACGCCGGGTGCTGGTCGTCGGGGTCGTCAACTCGCTGCTGGAGCGGCTGCGTGAGCTGGGCATCGGCTATGTGCCCTGCGACCTCAAGGGCGGCAGCACCGAATGGGGCGAGCCGATCCGCGCCGACGCGCACGCCGAACTCGCCGGCTGCGACGCGATCCTCGCGTCCGGGATGACGCTCGGCAACGACACCTTCGAACCATTGCTGGAGCACGCCCGCGCCACCGGCAAGCCCTTCGTGCTCTTCGCCCAGACCGGCAGCGGAGTGCTGCCGCGCTTCCTCGGCGCCGGCGTCACGGCCGTGTCCGCCGAGCCGTACCCGTTCTTCTGGCTCGACGGCGGGCCCGGCATGCTGCAGCGCTACGGAGGCGCCCGATGACCCCGGTCGCCATCGCCATCGAGCAAGCCGCGCGGGACCGCGGCGCCGAGCCGGCGGGGCGCGCCGCGCGCTCCGGCGCGGCCGAACCGGCCGCGCCGACGGACCGTCAGGCACCGGCCGGCGCCGCCGCGGGCAGCGCCACCGTTCCCGTCATGGATCCCTTCACCGAACTCACCGCGGGTACGGCCGCCTCCGCCGCCGTGCTCCACCCCGCTCCCCCCGCCGCCGCGCCCGAGCTGCTGGCCCTGCTCGGCCGTACCCCGCTGGCCAGGATCGCCGCGCCGCTGCCGCACCCGCACCCCGGCTTCTGGGCCAAGCTCGAAGCGCTCGGCGCGGGCGGCATGAAGGCCCGCGCCGCCGTCTCCATGCTGCTCGGCGCGCGGGCGCGCGGCGAACTGCTGCCCGGCGCGCCCGTCGTGGAGTCCACCTCGGGCACCCTCGGCCTGGGCCTGGCCTTCGCCGGACAGGCGCTCGGCCACCCGGTCGTGCTCGTCGGCGACGCCGAACTCGAACCGTCGATGCGGGCCCTGCTGACGGCCCACGGCGCGCGCCTCGAACTCGTCGAGCGGCCCGCCCGCACCGGCGGCTGGCAGGCGGCCCGGATCGAGAGGCTGCACAGCGTGCTCGCCGAACTCCCCGACGCCTACTGGCCCGACCAGTACAACAACCCCGACAACAGCGCCGGATATGCCCCGATGGCCGCCGAGATCGGCGACGCGCTCGACCACCTCGACGTGCTGGTGTGCAGCGTGGGAACCGGCGGCCACAGCGCCGGACTCACCGGGCCGCTGCGCCGCCGCTGGCCGAACCTGCGGATCATCGGGGTGGACTCCATCGGCTCGACGATCTTCGGGCAGCCCGCCCGCACCCGCGTGATGCGCGGCCTCGGCAGCAGCATCCACCCGCGCAACGTCCACTACGAAGCCTTCGACGAAGTGCACTGGGTCGGTCCCGACGAAGCCGTCGACTCCTGCCGCAGGCTCGCCCGCGGCTGCTTCGTCACCGGCGGCTGGAGCACCGGGGCCGTCGCCCTGGTCTCCGCCTGGGCCGCCCGCACCCGCCCCGGCGACGTCGTCGCCACCGTCTTCCCCGACGGCCCGCACCGCTACCTCGGCACCGTCTTCGACGACGACTACTGCCACGCCCACGGCATCGGCGTCAGCGGCCCGCCCGCCGACCGCCCCGTAGAGATCCCGCATCCGCGCGCCGTCGAAGCCACCGGCTGGACCCGCTGCCGCACCGTCCTGGACCCGGCCGAGACCGTCCTGGACCCCGCCGGGCCCGAGGAGGGCTCCCGATGAAGCTCGCCGTCCACACCACCTCACTCGAACTGCGCGAACCGCTGCGCATCTCCCGGTCCGTCATGTCCCGCCGCGACGCGGTGTGGCTGCGGCTCGAACACGACGGCGCGCTCGGCCACGGGGAGGCCGTCAGCTCCGTCTACCTGGGCCTGAGCGCCGAACAAGCGGTGCGCTGCCTCTACGACCTCGCCCCGGCACTGGCCCGGCTCCCCGACCCGCAGGCGGCGCTGGCCGCCCAGCGCGAGGGCACCCTGCTGCCCGCCCGCACCCCGGCCGGGGTCGCCGCCGCCGTCGACGCCGCGCTGCTCGACCTCGTCGGGAAACGGGCCGGGAAGCCCGCGGGGCACCTGCTCGGCAACCCGTTCCCGGAAGCCGCCGCCGTCGCGACCGCCCGCACCATCGGCATCGTCGCCCCGGACCGCGCCGAACAGCAGGCGCGCACCCTCGCGCGGCGGGGCTTCACGGTGCTCAAGGTCAAAGCCGGGTCCGCCGATCCCGCCGAGGACCTGGACCGGGTCGCGGCGGTACGGGCCGGCGCCGGCCCGCGCAGCCGCGTCCTGCTCGACCCCAACGGGGCCTGGACCGTGGCGCGGGCGGAGGAACTGCTGCCGCGCTTCGCCGCGCTCGGCGTCGAGGCCGTGGAACAGCCCACCGCCGCCGGCGCCCCCGACGCCCTGGCCCGGCTCGCCGAACACTCCCCGCTGCCGATCATCGCGGACGAGGACGCCACCGGCTACGAGGACGCGATGCGCCTCGCGGGCCGGGTGCAGGGCGTCAACATCAAGCTCGCCAAGTGCGGCGGCGCGCAGCAGGCGCTGCGCATCTGCGACGCGCTCGAAGGCAGCGGCACCGACGTCATGCTCGGCTGCCTGACCGCGAGTTCGCTGGGCATCGCCCCCGCCGTGCACCTCGCGCACCGGGCGCGCTGGGTCGACCTCGACGGTCATCTGCTGCTGGCCCACGACCCCTGGACCGGAATCGGCGGCGCCGACGGCACCGTACGGGCTCCGGCCGGGCCCGGCCTCGGCGTCACCCGGGCCCCCGCCGCGCCCGGCGGCGGCGCCGCGAGCCCGCCATCCGCCCACGACCCGACCCGATACGAAGAGGCACCCGCGTGAACACCCTCCGAGCGATGCGCCGCTTCCCGCTCGCCGTACAACTCCTGTTGGTCAACCAACTCGGCGTCAACACCGGCTTCTACCTGCTCATTCCCTACCTCGCCACCCACCTAGGCGACGACCTGGGCATGTCCGCCGCCGCCGTCGGCATCGTGCTCGGCGTGCGCAACCTCAGCCAGCAGGGCCTGTTCATCATCGGCGGATCCGCCGCCGACCGGCTCGGGGCGCGCGGCGTCATCATCGCCGGGTGCGCGCTGCGCGCCGTCGGATTCGGGCTGTTCGCGCTCGGCGACGACCTCGCGGTGCTGCTCGGCGCCTCCGTGCTGAGCGGGCTCGCCGGAGCGCTGTTCAACCCGGCCGTCCGCGCCTACATCTCCGTCGAGTCGGGGGAGCGCAAGGCCGAGGCCTTCGCGCTGTTCAATGTGTTCGCCATGACCGGCGCGCTGATCGGCCCGCTGCTCGGCAGCGCGCTGCTGCTCGTCGACTTCCGGGCGTCCGCGCTCACCGCCGCCGCGATCTTCGCGGTGCTGACCGTCGCGCAGGCCCTCGTACTGCCGGCCCGCGAGGTGCCCAAGGCCCGGCGCGGTGTGCTCGGCGACTGGCGCGAGGTGCTGTCCAACCGCCGGTTCCTGGCCTTCTCGCTCGCCATGATCGGCATGTTCACCCTGGAGAACCAGCTCTACCTGCTGCTGCCGGCCGGCGCGCACGCCGCCACCGGCTGGGCGGGCGCGGCCAGCGCGGTCTTCGTCGTCGGCACCGTCGCCAACCTCACCCTGCAACTCCGGGTCACCGCGCGGCTCAAGGCGCGCGGCGACCGGGGCCGCTGGATCGCGGCCGGTTTGCTGCTGATGGCGCTCGGCTTCCTGCCGCCGATGCTCGTCACCGGCGGCGCGCCCGACGGTGGTGCGTGGCAGGCCGCGCTGCGGCTGCTGCCCGTGCTGGCCGGGGCGCTGCTGCTCTACATCGGCCTGATGGTCGCCCAGCCCTTCGTCATGGAACTGATCCCCGAGTTCGGCCGGCAGACGCTGACCGGGACCTACTTCGGCATCTTCTACGTCGTCTCCGGCATCGCGGCGGCCGTCGGCAACACGGCCGTCGGCTGGGCGATGGACGCGGGCGAGGCCGGCGGCAGGCCGTGGCTGCCGTGGCTCTGCTGCGTCGGCTTCGGACTGCTCTCGGTGGTGGGCGTCTGCCGGCTGCGGCGACTGCACGCGCTGCCCGAGCCGGGCGCGGCGGCGTTCGAGCCGGGCGGGGGATGCGAGCCGGCCGGGGCGTTCGAGCGCGCCGCCGAGCCCGAGTGTGAGCCCGCGGCCGTGGACCCCATGGCCGCCGTGGACCACGCCGAGCCCATATCCACCGTCCGGATGGGCGCGTCATGACCGGGAATCTGCTGACCGACAACCCTGAGCTGTACGAGGCGCGGTTCCCCGACCGGGAACGCCTCGCGGGCCGCTGGGCCGAGGACGTACTGCGCCGGCACGACGCCGGGCCACGCGTCCTCGACGCGGGCTGCGGCACCGGCCGCGACGCGCGGCACCTGCACGACCAGGGCCGGCAGGTCGTCGGGATCGACCTCGCCGAGCCGATGCTCGCGTACGGCCGCAGGCAGCATCCCGGTCCCGAGTACCGCACCGCGGACCTGCGCGGCTTCGCGCTGGACCGCACCTTCGACGCGGTGCTGTGCCTCGACAGCGCGCTGCTCTACTGCCATACCAACGACGAGCTGACCGGCTTCCTCGACAGTTGCCGCCGCCACCTGGCACCCGGCGGCCTGCTCGTGGCCGAACTGCGCAACGGCGCGTTCTTCCTGGGCGGCGGCGGCGCCCGGCTGCTCGACGAACCCCGGACCCGTTCGCTCACCCGGCACGGCACCACGTACACCTCCAGCACCACCCTGTACCTCGACCGGGACGCGCAACTGCTGCGCAGACGGCGGGTGTGGACCTCGGACGACGGCGGGCCGCCCGTCGAGCAGCACTCGGCCTGGCGGCTGCTCTTCCCGCAGGAGCTGCGGTACCTGCTCGCGGTCGCGGGCTTCGAGCTCCTGGAACTCCACGACGGTCCGGGGCCGCGGACCGAGCCGCCCTGGCGTCCCGACGGGCCCCGCCCGGACGGCGACGG
>NZ_JAYMZR010000119.1:0-17710 GCF_035828615.1 Streptomyces sp. H27-D2
GGGAGAAGTCCAGCGATATGGCCGTGCCCACCCTGCAGGCCCCCGACGGCCGCCGCGCGCTGCCCGCCTTCACCTCCACCGCCTCGCTCGCCCGCTGGCGCGCGGACGCCAGGCCGGTGGCCGTGCCGCTGCACCAGGTGCTGCGGGCAGCCGCGCACGAGCAGGCCGACACGGTCGTCCTCGACCTCGCGGGCCCGGTGACGTACCAGCTGGCGGGCCCCGCGCTGCACGCCCTCGCGGCGGGCCGGCGCACCGTCGACCCGCTCGCCGATCCGGCCGTCGCCGAGGCCGTACGGGCCGTACTGGCGGGGGAGCCCGGCGTGCTGCGGGCCCACCTCGCGCCCGGCGACGGCACCGACGGCACCCTCGCGCTGGCCCTCGCGCCTCAGACGCCGGACGCCCCGGCCCGTGAGGTGCTGGAGCGGATCGCCGCCGCGCTGGCGGCCGACGAAGTGCTGCGGCGGTCACTGGTGCGCGGCCTCGACCTGGCGCTGCTGCCGCCGGGGGCCACGGTTTCCGGAGAGCCGGTCTTCTCCCGCTGAGCCCCCTGAGCCCCCCCGAGCCCCCCTGAGCCCGCTGAGTCACCTGCCGAGCCCCGGCCGGGCTCCTGGCGGACACCGGCCCCAGGGGGCTGAACCCCGGGGACTGATCGCGGCGGGTCGCTCACAGGCGCCAGCCAGACGCTCGACGGGCGAGGTCGCCGCAACGGGTCGAGAATGCCTGTAAAGATCAACTTCCTTGCGAGGAGGACCCATGGACACGCGCCTGGACACATTCATGGACACGCGCACTGTCATATCCGAGTTCCTCGGAACCCTGCTGCTGGTGTTCTTCGCTGTCGGCTCCGCGGTACTCGCCGGTGAGTACATCGGCACCTTCGGCATCGCCCTGGCCTTCGGCTTCACCCTGCTGGCGCTGGCCTACGCGCTGGGGCCGATCTCGGGCTGCCACGTCAATCCGGCGGTCACGCTGGGCATGCTGCTCGCCCGGCGGATCTCGCCGCGCACCGCCGTCGAGTACTGGATCGCTCAGCTGCTCGGCGGCATCGCCGGCGCCGCGCTGCTGTTCCTGCTGGCCAAGCAGGTGCCGGGGCTGAAGACCAGCGAGGCCTTCGGCAGCAACGGGTTCGCCGACCGTTCGGCGGTCCACATCAACACCGGCGGCGCGTTCCTCGCCGAGGTCGTGCTGACGTTCCTGCTGGTCTACGTGGTGCTCGCGGTGACCCACAAGGTCGCGGTGCTCGGCTTCGACGGGCTGCCGATCGGCTTGGCCCTCGCCGTGGTGCACCTGATCGGCATCCCGCTCACCGGCACCTCGGTGAACCCGGCGCGGAGCCTGGGCCCCGCCCTGTTCGCGGGCGGAGCCGCGCTCTCGCAGCTGTGGCTGTTCCTGCTGGCGCCGCTGATCGGCGGAGCGCTGGCCGCGGTGGTGCACCAGTTCACCCACCCGCTCGTGACGCCCAGGGTCCCCGAGGCGGACACCAGGTCCGCCCGCTGACCGGTACGTCAGCCGTAGACGGGCCCGGTGTACTTCTCGCCGGGCCCCTGGCCGGGCTCGTCCGGCACCACGGATGCCTCGCGGAAGGCGAGCTGCAACGACTTCAGGCCGTCGCGCAGCGGACCCGCGTGGTACGAGCCGACCTCGGTGGCGCTCGCCGTCACCAGTCCGGCCAGCGCGATGATCAACTTGCGCGCCTCGTCGAGGTCCTTGTGCTGCGAGCCCTCCTCGGCCAGGCCGAGGTTGACCGCCGCGGAGCTCATCAGGTGCACCGCGACCGTGGTGATCACCTCGACCGCCGGCACGTCCGCGATGTCGCGGGTCATCGCGTCGGAGCCGGCCGCCGGCTCGTCCGCCGGGGGCTGCTGCTGGGGCGTATCGTCACTCATGGTTCCGGCTTCACTTCCTGGTGGGGCCCGGGGGCGGCCCGCAGGCGGCCCCCGGATGGCACGACCGGCACAGCCTATGGCCCGCGTCCGGGCGAGTGGGGACCACCCCGCAGCGCTGGTATGCTGTGTGCACGACCGGCCGGACACTTATGTGACCGGCCCACAAGTGGAGGCTCCGATCTCCCACCTGACTGACCTCCGGGTCGGCGGGTCACCGGTCAGGCTGTACCCGTCGTTCCGTACGGACGACGAGGAACCGCCCGATGCGCCCCGCGGAGAATCGCGGCGGTGCTCCGGTACGTGAGGAGCATCTGCCTGTGTCCCGTCCGGGGCGTTTTCCATGCCCTGAGCGCGGTGGTCACCCGACATAGACGTTACGCGGCAGTCCGCCAGACCGTCGCGTGGTGCAACTGAGGAGGCCCCATCAGCGCCGAGCCCCGCATCAACGACCGGATTCGCGTCCCCGAGGTGCGACTCGTCGGCCCCAGTGGCGAGCAGGTCGGCATTGTGCCGCTTGCGAAGGCCCTTGAGCTGGCGCAGGAGTACGACCTCGACCTGGTCGAGGTAGCGGCGACAGCCCGTCCGCCCGTGTGCAAGCTCATGGACTACGGGAAGTTCAAGTACGAGTCGGCCATGAAGGCCCGTGAGGCGCGCAAGAACCAGGCGCACACGGTCATCAAGGAGATGAAGCTCCGCCCGAAGATCGACCCGCACGACTACGACACCAAAAAGGGTCACGTCGTCCGGTTCCTCAAGCAGGGCGACAAGGTCAAGATCACGATCATGTTCCGTGGTCGCGAGCAGTCCCGCCCCGAGCTGGGCTTCCGACTGCTGCAGCGACTGGCCTCGGATGTGGAGGACCTCGGCTTCATCGAGTCGAATCCGAAGCAGGACGGCCGAAACATGATCATGGTTCTCGGCCCGCACAAGAAGAAGACCGAAGCGATGGCCGAAGCCCGCGAGCTGAAGGCGATCCGCAAGGCCGAGGGGCTGGCTCACCCGGGCGAGTCCCAGGACGAGTCGGCGAACGAAGCCGCTGCCGAGTCCGAAGCCGAAGAGGCGCCCGCGGAGCAGTCCGCTGAGGAGCCCGCAGGGGCCTGACCGGTACCGAACACACGCCTGTCGCTTCCCCGCGCCGCAGCACGGGCCGGGGAAGTGCCACCGACGAGGAGAGAACGGCGACATGCCGAAGAACAAGACGCACAGTGGCGCGAGCAAGCGCTTCAAGATCACCGGCTCGGGCAAGATCATGCGTGAGCGTGCCGGTCGCCGCCACTACCTCGAGCACAAGCCGTCCTCGCTGACGCGTCGCCTCGCCGGCACGGTCGAGGTCGCCCCGGCAGACCGCAAGAGGGTCCGGAAGCTTCTCGGCAAGTGATCCCGTATCCCGGAGTGTCTCCGGGGTGTGCGCTCCAATCCGGGACCGATTCGTTTTCGGGCCGCGTGAGTCCTACCGCGGCCCCGCTACAAGGAGTTTAAAGTGGCACGCGTCAAGAGGGCAGTGAATGCCCACAAGAAGCGCCGGGCGATTCTCGAGCAGGCCAAGGGTTACCGCGGCCAGCGCTCACGTCTGTACCGCAAGGCCAAGGAGCAGGTCACCCACTCCCTGGTCTACAACTACAACGACCGTAAGAAGCGCAAGGGCGACTTCCGTCGGCTGTGGATCCAGCGCATCAACGCCGCTGCCCGCGCCAACGGCATGACGTACAACCGCTTCATCGAGGGTCTGAAGGCCGCCAGCGTCGAGGTGGACCGCAAGATCCTCGCCGACCTCGCGGTCAACGACGCCAACGCGTTCGCCGCGCTGGTCGAGGTTTCGCAGAAGGCGCTGCCGAGCGACGTCAACGCCCCGAAGGCCGCCTGACCCGCAGCCTGAGGATTCAGCCGGACCCGCAGGCCGCGAGCCTGGGGGTCCGCTGCTGTGTCCGGGGCCCGTACGAACCGGAAGAAGCGTGAAGCCGCCCATGGCACCTGCCGAGCTGATCTCCCCGCGCTCCCCGCGCGTCGCCGCCGCTCGCCGGCTGGCCCGCCGCACCTTCCGGGGCAAGGAGCGCCGGTTCATCGCCGAGGGCCCGCAGGCGGTACGCGAGGCCGCCGCGCACCGCGGCGACGACGGGGCAACGCTGCTCGAACTCTTCACCACCGTCGAAGCCGCCGAGCGCTACCCCGACATCGTCGAGGCGGCCCGCGCGGCGGGCGCGCTGGTGCACCTCGCGGCCGACGAGGTGCTCACCGAGGTCTCGCACACCGTCACCCCGCAGGGCCTCGTCGGCGTCTGCCGCTTCCTCGACACGCCGTTCGAGCAGATCCTCGCGGCCGGGCCCCGGCTCGTCGCCGTCCTCTCGAACGTCCGTGACCCCGGCAACGCGGGCACCGTGCTGCGCTGCGCCGACGCGGCGGGCGCCGACGCGGTGGTGCTGACCGACGCCTCCGTCGACCTCTACAACCCCAAGTCCGTACGGGCCTCCGTCGGCAGCCTCTTCCACCTCCCGGTCGCCGTCGGCGTACCGGTCGAGCAGGTCGTGGCGGGACTGTCGGGCGTCGGCGTGCGGATGCTCGCCGCGGACGGCGCGGGGGAGCGGGACGTCGACACGGAGCTGGACGAGGGGCTGCTCGGCGGCCCCACCGGCTGGATCTTCGGCAACGAGGCGTGGGGGCTGCCGGCACAGACCCGCGCGCTGGCCGACGCGGTGGTCCGGGTCCCGATCCACGGCCGGGCGGAGAGCCTCAACCTCGCGACGGCCGCCGCGGTGTGCCTCTACGCGTCCGCTCGTGCGCAGCGTGTCTCCGGAGGGTGCCGTTCCGTCACACCCAGCTAGTAAGGTTACCTTCCCGGGAGCCGGGAGCCGGGAGGGGGTGGCTGGGGATGAACGTCAGGATTTCCGGCGCGACCACGACCGGCGCGACCACGACCGGCGTGACATCGACCGAGAGTGGTCCGTCCGACGCCCTCGCGCCGAGCCGCCCGCCGGCCGGCGGCTCCCTGGATCTCACCGGCCTGGGGCTCGACCCGGACGACCTGCCCGACGGGCTGGTCATCGCCGACGAGTTCGGCCGCGTCGTCTGCTTCAACGCCGCCGCCGCCCGGATCACCTCGGTGCGCCCCGCCGACGCGCTCGGCCGGCCCGTGGAGGCCGCGCTGCCGCTCGAAGACCTCGCGGGCCGCCGCTGGTGGCAGCTCACCGACCCGTACGGCGGTCTCGCCATCCGCAGCGGCCAGCCCGAGCGGAACCTGCTGCTCGGCGGCCACGAGGTGCTGGTCTCCGCGCGCTACGTACGGCTGCGGCCCACCGGCCCGCTGCACCGGCTGGTCATCGCGGTCCGCGGCACCGAAGCGCGCCGCCGCCATGAGCTGAGCCACGCCGAACTGATCGCCACCGTCGCCCACGAACTGCGCTCGCCGCTCACCTCGGTCAAGGGCTTCACCGCGACGCTGCTCGCCAAGTGGGAGCGGTTCACCGACGACCAGAAGAAGCTGATGCTGGAGACCGTCGACGCCGACGCCGACCGCGTCACCCGGCTCATCGCCGAACTGCTCGACATCTCCCGGATCGACTCGGGACGCCTCGAAGTGCGCCGGCAGCCGGTGGACGTGGCCGCGGCCGTCCGGCGGCACGTCCAGTCGCAGACCACCGCCGGCCAGCAGCCGGACCGCTTCATGATCAGGATCGCGGAACCGCTGCCCGCGCTGTGGGCCGACCCGGACAAGGTCGACCAGGTGCTCGGCAATCTGCTGGAAAACGCGGTGCGCCACGGTGAGGGAACCGTCACCATCGACGTGACGTCCGCACCGGAGGGAACAGCCGTCACCGTGACCGACGAGGGCCAGGGCATTCCCGAGGAGTCGATGAGCCGCGTCTTCACCCGCTTCTGGCGGGGGAGCAAGCGCGGCGGCACCGGCCTGGGCCTGTACATCGTCAAGGGCATCGTGGAGGCGCACGGCGGCACCATCGTCGTCGGCAGGGCCCCCGGCGGCGGCGCCCAGTTCCGATTTACGTTGCCCGTCGGCGCCCCGGCCTACCTGGCCTGAGCGGCCCCGGCGGGCTTCGCCGGGACCGTTGCCCAGCACCCTGCGCGGCGGGCCGAACTTCGTACTCGCATTAGACTCGGCCGTTGTGACCTGTGGAACCTACGTCGTGGGGCGTCCGCGCAGCCAGCCAATCGGAAGTACGGGAAGAGATGTCGGCACCCAATAAGTCCTACGACCCTGTCGAGGTCGAGGCACTGAAACCGGAAGAGATCGCCAGGATGCGGGACGAGGCGCTCGCCGCCATCGCCGCGGCCGGCGACCTCGACGCGCTGCATGAGGTGAAGGTCGCCCACACCGGCGACCGCTCCCCGCTCGCCCTGGCCAACCGTGAGATCGGCGCGCTGCCGCCGAAGGCCAAGGCGGACGCGGGCAAACGCGTCGGCCAGGCCCGCGGCGCGGTGAACCAGGCGCTCAAGGCCCGCCAGACGGAACTGGAGGCGGACCGCGACGCCCGGGTGCTGGTCGAGGAGGCAGTGGACGTCACGCTGCCGCACGACCGCGTCCCGGCCGGCGCGCGGCACCCGCTGACCACCCTCTCGGAGCGCATCGAGGACGTCTTCGTCGCCATGGGCTACGAGGTCGCCGAAGGCCCCGAGGTCGAGGCCGAGTGGTTCAACTTCGACGCCCTGAACTTCACCCCCGACCACCCGGCGCGGGCGATGCAGGACACCTTCTTCATCGAGCCCGCGACCGAGGACCCCGCCGCCGGGAGCTCGACGGCCAAGGGCTCCGCGGCCGAGGACCAGTCCGGCGTCGTGCTGCGCACCCACACCTCCCCGGTGCAGGTCCGCGCGCTGCTCGACCGTGAGCCGCCGGTCTATGTGATCTGCCCCGGCCGGGTCTACCGGACCGACGAGCTGGACGCCACGCACACCCCGGTCTTCACCCAGGTCGAGCTGCTCGCCATCGACGAGGGCCTGACCATGGCGGACCTCAAGGGCACGCTGGACCACATGGTCCAGGCGCTGTTCGGCGAGGGGATGAGCACCCGGCTGCGGCCCGCGTACTTCCCCTTCACCGAGCCGTCCGCCGAGATGGACATGGAGTGCTACGTCTGCCGCGGCGAGTCGGTCGGCAACCCCGACCGCCCCTGCCGCACCTGCTCGTCCGAAGGCTGGATCGAGCTCGGCGGCTGCGGCATGGTCAACCCGCGGGTACTCACCGCCTGCGGCGTCGACCCCAAGAAGTACAGCGGATTCGCCTTCGGGTTCGGCATCGAACGGATGCTGATGTTCCGCCACAACGTCGAGGACATGCGAGACATGGTCGAGGGTGACGTGCGCTTCACCCGGCCGTTCGGGATGGAGATCTGATGCGGGTCCCGCTTTCCTGGCTGCGGGAGTACGTCGACCTGCCCGCCGGGCAGACCGGTCGCGACGTACAGGCCAGACTCATCGCCGCCGGGCTCGAGGTCGAGACCGTCGAGCCGCTCGGCGCGGGCCTCAAGGGCCCGCTGGTGGTCGGCCGGGTGCTGGCCATCGAGGAACTGACCGAATTCAAGAAGCCGATCCGCTACTGCCAGGTGGACGTCGGCACCGCCAACGGAACCGGCCTGCCGCAGAACATCGTCTGCGGCGCCCGGAACTTCCGGGTCGGCGACAAGGTCGTCGTCGTGCTGCCCGGCGCCGTCCTCCCCGGCGACTTCGCGATCGCCGCCCGCGAGACCTACGGCCACACCTCCGAGGGCATGATCTGCTCGACGGGGGAGCTGGGCATGGGCGACGGAGGCGATGGCATCATCGTGCTCCCGCCGGAGTACGAGGCCGGCACCGACGCCGTCCAGCTGCTCGAACTGGTCGACGAGGTCCTCGACATCGCGGTCACCCCGGACCGGGGCTACTGCCTGTCGATGCGCGGCGTCGCCCGCGAGACCGCCACCGCCTACGGCCTGCCGCTGAGCGACCCGGCGCTGCTGGACGTGCCCGCCCCGAACTCGTACGGCTACCCGGTACGCGTCGCCGACCCGAACGGCTGCGACCGCTTCACCGCGCGCACGGTCGTCGGGCTCGACCCCGAGGCGCGCTCCCCGATCTGGATCCAGCGCCGGCTGCAGAAGGCCGGAATGCGCCCGATCTCGCTCGCCGTCGACGTCACCAACTACGTGATGCTCGAACTCGGCCAGCCGCTGCACGCCTACGACCGCTCCCGGCTGGACGGGCCGATCGGCGTGCGCCGCGCACAGCAGGGCGAGAAGCTCACCACCCTCGACGGGGTCCAGCGGGTGCTGGACGCCGAAGACCTGGTGATCACCGACAACTCCGGGCCGATCGGGCTGGCCGGCGTCATGGGCGGCGCGAACACCGAGGTCGCCGACGTCGTCGAGGACCCGCGGACCGGCCGGGCGCGAGGCACCACCGACATCGTCGTGGAGGCCGCGCACTTCAACGCGATCTCCGTCGCGCGCACCGCACGCCGGCACAAGCTGGCCTCCGAAGCGTCCAAGCGCTTCGAGCGCGGCATCGACCCGGAAGCGGCCTCGGCCGCGGCGCAGCGCGCCGTGGACCTGCTGGTGCTGCTCGCGGGCGGCACCGCGGAGGCGGGCGTCACCGAGATCATCGCGCCCAGCGCGCCGCGCTCGATCAGCATCCCCGCGGACCACCCGGACCGCGTCGCGGGTGTCGAGTACGGCCGCGAGACCGTCGTACGCCGCCTCCAGCAGGTCGGCTGCGACGTCTACGGCGGCGACGACCTGATCGTCACCGTGCCCAGCTGGCGGCCCGACCTCACCGACCCCAACGACCTCGCCGAAGAGGTCATCCGGCTGGAGGGCTACGAGCAGCTGCCGTCCACGCTGCCCAGGCCGCCGGCCGGCCGGGGGCTCACCGAGCGCCAGCGGCTGCACCGCAGGGTCGGCCGCGCGCTGGCCGGCGCCGGCTACGTCGAGGCGCTGAACTACCCGTTCGTCGCCCAGTCGGTCTTCGACCAGTTCGGCCTGGACGCCGACGACCCGCGCCGCCGGGCCGTCCGCCTGGTCAACCCGCTCTCGGACGCCGAGCCGCTGCTGCGCACCACGCTGCTGCCGGGCCTGCTCACGGCGCTGCGCCGCAACATCGGACGCGGTGAGAGCGACCTCGCGCTCTTCGAGACCGGCCTGGTCTTCCGGCCGACCGGCCAGGAGACGGTCGCGGCGCGGCTGCCCGCCGACCGTCGTCCCACCGACGAGGAGATCGCCGGGCTGAACGCGTCGCTGCCGCGCCAGCCGCGGCGCGTCGCCGTCGTGCTGTCCGGCGCCCGCGAGCCGGCCGGCTGGTGGGGCCGGGGCCGCGAGGCGACCTGGGCCGACGCCGTCGAAGCGGCCCGCGCGGTCGCCCGGGAGGCGGGCGTCGAACTGACCGTCCGCCAGGACCGGCACGCGCCGTTCCACCCGGGCCGCTGCGCCGCGCTGCTCGCCGTCGTGGACGGCGAGGAGATCCTCGTCGGCAACGCCGGCGAGCTGCACCCCAGGGCCATCAAGGCGCTGGGCCTGCCGGAGCGCACCTGCGCGATGGAGATCGAGCTCGACCGCCTGGAGCACGCCGGAGCCGGCGCGTTGCAGGCTCCGCGGGTGTCCGCCTTCCCGGTGGCCACCCAGGACGTCGCCCTGGTCGTCGACACGGACGTCGCCGCGGCCGACGTGGAGAACGCGCTGCGCGACGGCGCGGGCGAACTCCTCGAATCGCTGCGGCTGTTCGACGTCTACAGCGGAGAGCAGCTCGGCGAGGGCAAGAAGTCGCTCGCCTACGCGCTGCGCTTCCGCGCCGCCGACCGCACGCTGACCGCCGAGGCCGCGTCGGCCGTGCGGGACGCGGCGGTGGCCGCGGCCGTGGAGCGTACGGGCGCGGTGCTGCGCGGAACCTGACGGTTCACGGGCCCCGCGCCCGCCGCCGAGACCGCCCGATGGGGGCACACCCGCGCATGCGCGGGTGTGCCCCCATCGCGTTGCCCCCGAGGCGGTCCGGGGGCGTACCGCCTCGGGGGGCGTACGGGGCGTGGTCCCGCGCGCGAGGGGCGGACAGGGCGCGGACCCGCCCGGTGCGCCCTGCGGACGGCTCAGGGCCGATCCGATGGCCGTCACCTGATCGGGTGAACATCGCGCAACGCCAGGTCACTTGGGCGCGAGCGGTCGCGAGAATCGTTCCGTCGTCGCGGCTCGCCTCCCGAATCGGGGCAAGAACGGCCCGGCTGCCACCAAGGCTGTAGGGGGCCGTCTGCATGGTGCGGGGGAAAGTACGGGACCCGGCGCACGGGGCGCACCGGTGACCCGGCGCGCTCTGCCGGTTCTGCTGCCCGGACTCTGGGCACTCGGGGTGCTCGGCTGGGAGCTGCTCTGCTCCGCCGACGGCCCGCGGCTGGGCCAACTCCTCGCCGCCACACCCGCCATCGCCTGCGCCGGCGCCGCCCGACGCCAGTGGGTGCTGGTCGGCGGTGCCTTCGCGTTCCTCGCGCTCGGCCTGCTGGAGGCATTCGGCCGCGAGGCGTCCCTCGCCACCCGGGGCGGCGGCTGCGGCTCGATCCTCGCCGTGGTCGTCGCCTGCTGGATGGTCACGGGCCGCAAAGCGCGACTGGTGCGCGAGTTGGAGCGGATCAGGAGGATCGCGCTCACCGCCCAGCAGGTGGTGCTGCGCCCGCTGCCGCCGCGGGTCGACGGTTTCCTGGTGGCGGCCGGTCATCTTTCCGCGACCCGCGGCGCGGCGGTCGGCGGCGACCTGTACGAGGTGCTGGCCACCCGGCACGGGCTGCGCGTCATCATGGGCGATGTGCGCGGGCACGGCCTCGAAGCGATCCGAACCGTCGCCGCGGTGCTCGGCAGCTTCCGCGAGGCGGCCTACGACGAGCCCGAACTAGCCCCATCCTCCGCACGTCACTCGGGAGAGTGAAGATCGAATGCCTGGATTCGTAGGGTTCGAAGTAGAATCGGACCTCGGCCCAGCGTCCGCATCGTGAGATTCCGGTGCCTCCGCGAACCGGTTATCGATCTTCACGCCCATGTGCGAAGCCCCCGACTAGCCGGTGTGCTAAGCCGGTTGGAGCGCGCCCTGGAGCGGCGGCGGCGCGAGATGGCGTGCGCGGAGCACCCGGCTTCCGGCGGCGGCTCGCAGTTCCGGCCGGCCGAGGAGTTCGTGACCGTACTCCTGCTGGAGGTCGGCCCACGCGGCGAGCTGACGGAGCTCAACTGCGGCCACCCGTGGCCGTTCCGGCTGTGCTTGAGCGGGGCGCGGGGAGCGGGCGGCCGGGGTGCGGGCGAGGCGCGGGCAGTGCGGATGGACAGGGCCGAGCCGCTGCCGCCGCTCGGCCTGTTCCCGCTGCCGGCCGAACTCGCGCTCGTGCGCTGCCCGCCGGTGCTGACCGGTGATGTGCTCGTGCTGCACACCGACGGGGCCGAGGACGCGCGGGACGCGGCGGGGGAGTTCTTCCCGCTGTCACTCGCGCTCGCCCGCGCGGCGTCGGCGTCCCGTCACTCCCAGCGCTCTCAAGACTCCCGGCACTCTCAACACCCCCTGCCCGCACCGCTCTCCGACGGTTCCCCGTCCGCTCCGCCCCTCGCGGTCAGCCAGGTATCACAGGTTCCCCAGGTATCCCAGGTGTCCCCGGCCTCCGTGGTCGAGAGCGTGCGCGCCGAACTGCTGCCGCACGCGGGCGGGCGGCCGGCTCGCCGACGACATGGCTCTCCTGGTGCTGCGCAACGACCGGCAGTGCTCGCCCGCGCAGGCGGTCGGGGCCCTTGACGGGCGCTGCCAGGAGGGCCTGGACGGCACTTCAGGTGTGCTCGATTCACACCCCGTGTGAGCGACGCTCCGTTACGCTGAGGCCACTGAGAGCATCGGGAGGGCACTATGGAGCCCAACACCCTGCTCGACGCCGTCCTTGATGAGGCGGGCATCTCCCATGCGGGACTGGCCGCTCATATCAACCAGGCCGGCCGAGCCCGAGGAATGGCGCTGCGCTACGAACACACTGCGGTGGCCCGTTGGTTGAAGGGCCAGCGGCCCCGCGGTCAAGTTCCGGATCTGATCTGCGAGGTCCTCTCGGAGCGGCTGCACCGCACCGTGGGCCTCGACAGTGTCGGGCTCGGAACGCCGGGCGTGCCCGGCGGCACGCATCACGGCACCCAGCTGTCCGGCTTCGTCGAGCGGGTGACCGCGCTCTGGCGGTCCGACGAACAGCAGCGTCCGCATGTCCTGGGCGCTCCGGCGGTCACCGGCACCCCCGCCGTGATCCCGGTGTGGGAGTGGGAGAACCCGCCCGAGGACTCGGACGTCTCCCGGAGCGGCCTGACGCGGGTCAGCATGGCCGACATCGAGATGCTGCGGTCGGCCCGCGCCCACTACGAGCAGATGTACCGCAAGGCCGGCGGCATCGCGACCAGGGCGCGCATCGTCGGCTTCCTCAACTCCGAGACGGCGCCGCTGCTGCGGGGCAGCTACACCGACGCCACCGGTCGCCAACTGCACCGTGCGACCGGCGGTCTGGTGGCCGTCGCGGGAATCTGCGCGTACGACTCCAACGCGCACGGGCTGGCCCAGCGCTATTTCCATCAGGCGCTGCGGCTGGCCAAGGCCAGCGGGGACCGGGGTCTGGGCGCGTATGTCATCGCCCTGCTCGTCAACCAGTCCCTCTTCATGTCCGAGTACCGGCAGGCGGTGGCCTTCGCCGAGTCCGCCCTGCGGGCTTCGGGCCCGCGCATCACACCGGCTCTCGCGGCGGATCTGTACGCGATGCAGGCCAAAGCCTACGCACGCCTGGGTGACGGGAAGGGTGCGCTGACGTGCATCCGCCGGGCGGAGTCGGCGGCCGAGCAGATCCACCGCGGCCAGGAGCCCGCCGAGACCGGCTACGTCCAACCCGGTCTGGTCAACGTACAGGTGGCCGAGGCACTGCTCGGCCTGGGCGATCTGAGTGCCGCGCGGGAGCATGCGGCCGCCGCGGTGGACACCCCCGCGCACGACCGGGGCCGGGTCCACCGGCTGGCGATCCTCGCCCACATCGAGCTGCGTCAGGGCGACGCGGAGAGGGCGGTGGTCAACGCGGTGGAGATGGCCGAGCAGGCGCGCGGCATGGAATCGCAGCGCTTACGGGACCGGCTGCGCGCGGTGCGTGAGCACCTCGTCGCGAGCGGGTGCGGTGCGACGGCCCAGGCAGCCGAACTCATCGAGGAGGCTCTGCGCGTTCCGATGTGACGGCTGTCCCGCCGTGTTGTTGCCATCTACTCGGCGGAAGGTGGCAGACACGTGCGTTGGAACAATCTCAGGGAGCAGACCGTGTACGAGAACCGATGGTTCCGGGTGAATCTCGCCGACGTCGAGCTCCCGGACGGCCGTCACCTCGACCACTACCTGATCCGGCTGCGGCCGGTGGCGGTGGCCACCGTCGTCAACGAGGCCAACGAAGTGCTGATGCTGTGGCGTCATCGCTTCATCACCGACAACTGGGGGTGGGAGCTGGCGGCGGGCGTTGTCGAGGACGGTGAGGACATCGCGGTCGCGGCGGCCCGGGAGATGGAGGAGGAGACCGGCTGGCGCCCCGGCCCGCTGCAACACCTGCTGACAGTGGAGCCGTCGAACGGGCTCACCGACGCCCGGCATCACATGTACTGGGCCGAGGAGGCCGAGTACACCGGGCACCCGGAAGACGACTTCGAGTCGGACCGGCGCGAGTGGGTCCCGCTGAAGCTGGTCCCCGACATGGTCACCCGCGGTGAGGTCCCGGCGGCCAACATGGCAGCCGCGCTGCTGCTGCTCCACCACATCCGGCTCGGCTAGCCGCCGGGACACCCTCAGTGACCGAGCGCCTGCCAGGCGGCGACGCCGAGAGCGCACAGGCTCGTGAGCGCGGCTACGGACGGAAGCGGCCATCGACTGTGCTGCATGGTGCTGACGCGCGACATCAGATCGGCTACATCGCGATCGTGCTGGTCACTGCGCTGAGCGAGCAAGGCGAGTTGGCCGTCGACGCGGGCCTGGCCCACATCGAGGGTGCGGCGGAGCTCGGCTTGCCCCGCGGTCACGGCTCGCTCGGGTTCGGTGGTCACAGTCCGCTCCTTATCAGGAGTCGAGGTCGCGCGGCCTCGCCGGTGCGCGCCGGCCGCCTGTTCTCGGTACGCACCGAGTCAACAGGCTGTGACCACAGGGCGGGAGCGTGTGCGGGAGGTATATGCGGGTAGCCATCGCGCACCCCGTGTGAACACCGCACCATGGGGCTCAGCAGTCACTCGGGCCCCAGCGCACGCAGCCGCGCCCGTCCTGTTTCCCTGATCGCTGGAGAAACAGGACGGGCGCGGCTCAGCGCGGGACGCCCCCGCCGGTCGTACGGGGGTGGAACCCGCTACTCGTACGGGTAGAAGCCGGACCCGGTCTTGCGGCCCAGGCGGCCCGCGTCGACCATCCGCTGGAGCAGCGGCGGCGCGGCGTACAGGGCTTCCTTGTACTCGTGGTACATCGAGTCGGCGACCGAGGCGACCGTGTCCAGGCCGATCAGGTCGGCCAGCTTCAGCGGGCCCATCGGGTGGGCGCAGCCGAGCTCCATGCCGTCGTCGATGTCCTCGCGGCTCGCGATGCCGGACTCGA
This sequence comes from Streptomyces sp. H27-D2, assembly GCF_035828615.1. Taxonomy (NCBI): domain Bacteria; kingdom Bacillati; phylum Actinomycetota; class Actinomycetes; order Kitasatosporales; family Streptomycetaceae; genus Streptomyces; species Streptomyces sp. H27-D2. The sequence continues at coordinate 14,460 of NZ_JAYMZR010000119.1, forward strand.
ACATCCGGATCGCCGAGAGCAGGTACGGGATGAGCAGCGCGTTGACGACGAAGCCGGAGCGGTCCTGGGCGCGGATCGCGTGCTTGCCGAGCATCTTGGCGACCATCGCCTCGGCCCGCCGGATGGTCTCCTCGCCGGTGGTCAGCGCGGGGATCAGCTCCACCAGCTTCTGCACCGGCGCCGGGTTGAAGAAGTGGATGCCGATGACCATGTCGGGACGGGAGGTCGCGACGGCCAGCTTCACCAGCGGGATGGAGGAGGTGTTCGAGGCCAGGATGGCGTCCGGGCGGGTCACCACCTGGTCGAGGATCTGGAAGATCTCGGTCTTGATCGCCTCGTTCTCGACGACGGCCTCGATGACCAGGTCCCGGTCGGCGAACTCGCCCAGGTCGGTGGTGAAGCTGAGCCGGCCGAGCGTCGCGTCGCGCTCCTCGGGGGTGATCTTGCCGCGGTCGGCGGCCTTGCCGAGGGAGTTGGTGAGCCGGGTGCGGCCGAGTTCCAGGGCCTCGCCGGTGGTCTCCGCGACCATGACGTCCAGACCGGAACGAGCACACACCTCCGCGATGCCCGCACCCATCTGGCCGCAGCCCACCACTCCGACGCGTTCGATGTCGGTCACATCGTGCCTTTCGCTGTTCTTCTTCGGGCTTGGGGCCTCCCGCCGAAGGCGGGTGGAGGGCAGCCGTGAGCGGCCCTGCCCCGGACCTGACGTTACTCCGCGCCCTCGGGTGCGAAACCGGCCGGGGCGGGCATGCTGTGCCCGTAGGGCCGCAGCGGGCGGGAGAAGTTCTCACAGTGCGGGGTGACAAGTGGGGTATATCACTCGAAGAGGATTCACCATCGCGGCGGCGGGCGCGCTGTCGGCGCTGCCGGCGGCGGGCTCCTCGGCTTCCGCCGCCTCCGCCTCAGCGGCCCGTGGGCGGACCCGGCAGTTCCGGGGCATGTGGCTGGCCACCGTCGCCAACCGCGACTGGCCCTCCGCGCCGGGGCTGCCGGCCGCCGACCAGCGGGCCGAACTGCTCGCCTTCCTCGACGCGGCCCTCGCGCGGCGGCTGAACGCGGTCGTCTTCCAGGTCCGGCCGACGGCGGACGCGCTGTGGCCCTCGCCGTACGAGCCGTGGAGCGAGTACCTCACCGGTACCCAGGGGATGGACCCGGGCTGGGACCCGCTCGGTTTCGCGGTGCGCGAGGCGCACCGGCGCGGCCTGGAGCTGCACGCCTGGTTCAACCCGTACCGGATCGCCAACCACACCGATCCGTCGAGGCTTATCTCCACCCACCCGGCCCGGCTGCACCCCGAGTGGGTGGTGCCGTACGGCGGGAAGCTCTACTACAACCCCGGTCTGCCCGAGGTCCGGCGCTTCGTCCAGGACGCGATGCTGGACGCGGTCGCCCGGTACGACATCGACGCGGTGCACTGGGACGACTACTTCTACCCCTATCCGGTCGCCGGACAGGTCTTCGACGACGACGAGGCGTACGCGCGCCACGGCGCGGGCTTCCCGGACCGGGCGGCCTGGCGGCGGGAGAACATCGATCTGCTGGTGCGCGAGACGGCCGACCGGATCCGGGAGCGGGGGGCAGCGGGGAGCGCGCGGGGGAGCGGGGCTGCGAAGCGGCCGGTGCGGTTCGGCGTCAGCCCCTTCGCCGTGTGGCGCAACCGGGCCACCGACCCGGCCGGCTCCGACACCCGGGCGGGTGTGCAGACGTACGACAACCTGCACGCCGACACCCGCAAGTGGGTCAAGGAGGGCTGGATCGACTACATCGTGCCGCAGGTGTACTGGAACATCGGCTTCGCGGCGGCCGACTACGCGAAGCTCGTGCCGTGGTGGTCGGAGGTCGTCAAGGGCACCGGCGTGCACCTTTACATCGGCGAGGCCCTCTACAAGGCTGGCGACCCGGCGCAGCCCGCCGCCTGGCAGGACCCCGCCGAGCTGTCCCGCCACCTCGCCTTCGACCGGCGGTATCCGCAGGTGCGCGGCAATGTCTACTTCTCCGCGAAGGAAGTGGTCGAGGACCGGATCGGGGCGATGGCCCGTGTGGTGGCGGACCACTACCCGCGTCCCGTCCGGCCGCCGGGCTGAGGCGCGGCCGGCCGGGCAGGCGTGTACGGGCGCGGGCCCGGCCGCGCCGTCGCATAGGTCCACCGCACACGGCCGGGCTCACGCCGCGCTCCGGCGGCGCTGCTCGGGTCCGGGGACGACCCCCGGACCCGAGGAGGCCGCTCTACGGCGCCGAAGCGGGGCCCGAATGCTGGACGACCGCGTCCGGGCCAGGTGACATCAGGGCTTCGTGCCCGTCCTCGAACCGCACCCGGAACGGCGGCGTACCGTCCGTTCCCAGCACTTCGACGATCTCCGCGACCCGGTCGTGCTGGCCCACGATTCTGCCGTGCACCAGCAGCTGGTCGCCCACGCTCGCTTGCATCTGGAGTGACCTCCTCGTCGGAGGGACGGAGGGAAGTGCTTCCTATGTGCGCCAGTCTACGACCGGAGGCCCTCGATGGCCCCCGTTCGCGGGTGTCCGCTTGTTCCATCAGGTGCTCGCGCGCTGGGTGACCGCGATGCACACGAGGACCGCGAGCGCGGCGGCGGGCGCGGCCGGCGTGAGGTGCTCGCCGAGCAGACAGACGGACCAGACCAGAGTCAACAGCGGCTGGGCCAGCTGGAGTTGGCTGGCGCGTGAGACGCCGATCGCCGCCATGCCGCGGTACCACACCACCAGGCCGAAGAACTGGGAGCCCGCGGCGAGCCAGATCATCCCGGTGACGCTGTGCGGGGTGAGCCGCACCGGCTCGGCGAGCAGCGCGAGCGCCGCGCCCGGCAGCGTCAGCGGCAGAGCGGCCATCAGCGCCCAGCTGATGACATGCCATCCCGGCATCCGCCCGGCGAGCCTGCCGCCCTCGGTGTAGCCGGCGGCGCACACCAGCAGGGCGCAGAAGAGGTACAGGTCGCCGGTGGAGAGCGCGCCGCCGCTCTGCTGCACCGCGAAGGCGATGACGACGACGGCCCCGACGGACGCGGCGATCCAGAAGGCGCCCGAGGGCCGCGATCCGGTCCGCAGGGCCGAGAAGGCCGCGGTGGTCAGCGGCAGCAGGCCGACGACCACCGCGGCGTGCGAGGTCGTGGAGGTCTGTAGGGCAAGGGTGGTCAGCAGCGGGAAGCCCAGCACGACGCCACCGGCCACGACGAGCAGCCCGGCCCAGTGCGCGCGGTCCGGGACCGGTACCCGGCGGGCCGCCAGACAGC
>NZ_JAYMZR010000120.1:0-17487 GCF_035828615.1 Streptomyces sp. H27-D2
GAAACGCACGCGTGAGCACTCCCAGAGCGATGCGATCCGAAAACCGATCACCCTGAACTTCCTTCAACTGACCGGGCCTTGGCACACCAACTCAACGAGCCAGCACCAGCAAAGTCACCGGTATTGCATCTAGTGTGATCCACCTGGGCGACAGCGTCAGGGCATCTGCTCAGGCACCGGGCGGCCGACGCTCAGCCGCGTCGCAGGCCCCCTGCCCGCGACGGCTATCCGTTTCCTCGCCGGGTCGCTCGGACGATTGCCGCTGCGTCGCGGAGCAGCCCAGGTGCCAGCCGGCGATGGACGGCGGACAACGGGGGCCACACCGCATGGCCCAGCCGCCGGTCATAGCGCAGGAAGGTCCCCAACGACACCCGCCCATCGGTTGCCTGTACGAGGAGGTTGCCGGTCAGAAACCAGGAAGCGGCCTCGAGCCGGATCCAGTCCTCGCCACGTTCGGCGATCTGCCATCCGGCCACGGTGTCGGGCGACCGCCCTCGGCTGAGTCGGAGTCCGAGGAGCCCCCGCCAGATCAGTTGCTCCGCGACGCTGGGGACGTCGCCGAACATCGCACGAGCCCACTGCTCCGGTGTGGTGTCCGCGTCGACGTCCGTGCAGAGGGTGAATACGTCGGCGTAGTCGACGTGAGGCAACGAGCTGAGAGCCCGGATGGACTCGGGGATGTTGTGCGTCCCCACGGCGCTGTCAACGGTGGCCGCGCTGCCGCCTTCCGGACCTGGGCGGCCACGGTCCCGCCACGCGTGTTCCCATTGCCGCGTGAGGGCCGGGAAGACGATGAGGCGCCGAAACGGCGTGATGGCGGCCATGTACAGCCGCCCGGTCGGGCCGTTGGGCTTCACGAGGACGGCCACGCGGAATTCGTGTCCGCCGCTTTTGGTCGGCGCCCACCCCAGGTGCATGACCATGTGGACGGTCCTGGAGGCCCGTTCGAGGGCGCACTCGTTGTCCAACTCGTATACCGAGGTGAGCGGCGCAAGCCCGGCGTCCGAGTTACGTGGGGCCTCGGCGAGGTCGCGCGGAAGGCGGTCGCGCAGCAACGGAACCCGCGCTCCGATGCCCGCCTCGGGCTTGTCCCACCTCATGAGGGCACCGAGCTTCCAGCGCACCGCGAAGAGGAATCGGGACAGCAAGGGTTCCCTCGCGGGTCCGGCGGACGCCTGCATCGCGGCGAGCATCGTGGGGAAGTCGTTCGGCTTGGCGCCAGGCGTGCGGGCTGTCCACACGTCCTCGAGCCGGAAGTCGCCGGCGAGTTCGTGGATGCGCCACGGGTGGTCGGCGTGGACTGTGTCGGAGAGCCGGGTCATAATTGGCACCCACCTTCTATACGGTGACGTATAGAAGGACACTAACTGCTTCTGTACGGCTCCGTACAGACCTGGGAGACTTTCTGTGGCAAGCGCCAGGACGCCGCGCGCAGCGTGGATCGACGCCGGGTTGCGCGCCCTCGCGGCCGGGGGGCCGGATGCTGTGCGGATCGAGGTACTGGCAAGGTCGCTCGGAGTGACCAAGGGCGGGTTCTACGGCTACTTCGCCGACCGCTACGCGCTGCTCGAGGAGATGCTCGACGCGTGGGAACGCGATGTCACCGACATCATCATCAAAAGCGTCGATGCCGAGGGTGGTGATGCACGAGATCGCCTGCGCAATCTGTTCCGCATCGTGGGAAGCCGAACAGGAGTGACCACCGCTGTGAGCACAGAGCTGGCGATTCGAGAGTGGTCGCGGCGCGACCCTGCTGTTGCTCATCGGTTGCGGCGCGTCGACACCCGGCAAGTGAACTACCTGCGTGGGCTGTTCCGGGAGTTCTGCCGCGACGAGGATGAGGTGGAAGTCCGCTGCACCATCGTGACCTCGGTACGGATGGCGGCTCACTTCATGGTTTTCGACCACGGGAAGCGAACGCACGACGATGTCGAGCGCATGGTGCTGCAACGGGTGCTCGAGTAGACACCGCCCGACTGCGCACCCAGGGGCAGCATGATCGGGTTAACACCCGCCCGTGGAGCCCCGCACCGGATGCGCCGTTTCCGCCCTCTACCGGTTGGACGTCTTGTCACATCCGACCGGCACGAACGCCACCAACACCAACCCGGAACGCGGTCGGCTTCGCACCAGTGCGGCCCCGGGACGATCGGAGAGACACAGTGACGGACGTGCAGCGCGAGGCCGTACGGAGCCGGGACCGGGGGTCAGGGTGCGGCCAGCACGTCCCGGGACCGCGCCACAGTTCCTTGCGGCGCGATGGTGTGGGGCTCCTGGTGGGGCAAGGTCACGGTGTTCCGTTGGCGCCGCTCGCGCAGGGGCTGCCCGCCCCGAACGTTCCGCCGGTTCCCCCGGTCCCACCGTGGAAGAGCACGCCCCCCGTGGCGTTGCCGCCGGCGCCGCCGATACCGCAGGTGCCATCAGCGCTGGCACCCGACTTGACGCCGCCGTTGCCGCCGATACCACCGTTGCCGCCGGCGTTGGCCATGCCGCCGGAGCTCACACCGCCGGCTCCGCCGATGCCTGCGGCGCCGCCCGGGTAGGCACCGCCCGAGCTGCCGTTGCCGCCGTTTCCGGCATTACCGCCCTTACCTCCGTTACCGGAGGCGTTGATGCCGCCGGCGCCGCCGTTACCGCCGGTGCCGCCGCCGTGGCCGATGCCGCCGTTGCCCGCGTTGCCGCCCGCACCACCGGTGGATCCCCCAACACCACCCAGGCCACCCTGGCCGCCGGCTCCGGCGCTGGCACCGGAGTTGCCGCCGGCACCACCGATGCCGCCCGCAGCGACCTGGGTGCCCGCACCACCAGCACCGCCCGCGCCGCCCGCACCGTTGAGGCCGCCGGTGGCACCGGTGCCACCGTTACCGCCCGCCGCACCGCTGGGGCCGCCGTTGCCACCGACAGCACCCGCCCCGCCCGAGCCGCCGCCCAGACCGAGCCCGCCGTTGCCACCCGCACCCCCGACCCCGCCCAGCACACCGTTGCCGCCAGGGCCACCCGCACCGCCGGCGCAGTTCCCGGTGCCGGTCGCGGCGCCACCCGCGGTCCCGGGAAAGCCGGCGGGGTGGGCGGCGGTGCCGTTGGCGCCCGCGACGCCTGCAGTGCCCGCGGTGCAGGCCAGGGCCGAGGCGCCGGCAGGAGCGCCGAGGAAAAGTGCAGCCCCGGCGAAGAGGGTGGGAAGGGCGAGGAGAGCGGCGGTCTGTTTCCTGTTCACAGGGTTCCTCTGGCTCAGGTGAAGCGAGGGTCAATCCGAAGCACGAAACCAGGTTGGCACGGCACCGAGAAAAGAATAATTTCTCTCGAACAGTTTTCCGTGCCGCTTGCCGTGAGGCAGGCCAAGAAATTCCGCGCTACTTCCATACGACACGCATGTCCAGATATTTGTAATGGGATAACGAGTGCAATCCTCATCGATATTTGCCCGACAGCGTGGTACATCACCTGCAGTAGAAGAACTCCCTCGGATTTAGGCGTTTAGCCAATATTCACTGATTCGACCGCCGGATATCGACGCGAATTAGCCATTCCTCGAATTTCCGGATCGCGTAGGCGCTGAGCTGCGGGTTCTGGCGGGTTGCGGCAACCAGAGGGCATTTCTGACCACCCGACACCCAGGACCCGGCGAGGCGCGTCGCACAGCGCCGAGGCAGGTAGGGCTGGGTGACGACGACACCATTGCCTCGACTGCTCGTCTTTCCCTGCTTGAACCGAGGTGGCCGAATCCAAGGGTTTTTGACGTGTGCAGCCACCCGTGTTTGACGGGAAATTGTAGTCCTCATGTATCTCGTACGCAATCACCCCGGAAAATACCGGGGCGAGGGCCGGACGCACCGGCGGCGAGGGCCCGGAGCAGAACCCAGCGTAGAAGACCGCCTGATTTTCACGTTGATGGCGTCGACGAACAGCACCGGATACACGCCTTGAGTTCTACCGATGGTTGCGAACGTTCCTGAAGGGATGTTCGGATGCCTCGTGGAGGTGCCAACAGGATGCCGGCGGCGGTCAAGCGCCGCTACTTCGAGCTGCTGAGAACTGGATGACCACCGACTGAGACCGCTGCCGTCCTCTCCGGCCACCCCTTCCGGAGCTGGCTGATCATCCCGCTGACACGACCTCAACCCCCGTGGCAGGGTGCGGTGATCGGATCGGCAGACGGAGGGGGCTCCCGTGGAAGCACGGATGTGGAACGGACTGGTCGGCGTGGTGAAGGAGACGTACACCGCTGCGCTGGGCGAGGGGAGCGTGCCGCGCCCGCTGATGATGCCGCTGGTGCGCGGCGAGCTGGTCGGGCTGATCTGGGTCCGCCCGCTCAAGGTCGGCCAGGACGCGCTCGCCGGGATCGCGGAGCTCGCGAACATCGCGGCGGCGGCCGGCGCGGACGAGGTCGTCCTCGCCTGGGAGACCCATGACGTCGCCACCGCCTGCGAGCTGCCCATCGTCGGCCCGGCTCCGTGCCTGAACATGGTGCTCGCCACCCCGGCCGGGCACATGCTGCACCAGTTCCCCTACACCGAGCAGCTCCTGTCCCGCAGCCCCGAAGGCTGGGCGTCGGCCGCCCCCGACTGGAGGCCGGCCCCCGCGCCGCAGCCCGGCGGCGAACTGGTGCCGCCCATCCAGGCCACGGTGAACTTCTCCTTCACCCCCATCGAGCTGGACCACCCCGACCCGTTCGGCGTCACCGTCGTGCTGATGGAAGAGGACGGCTACCGCATCAGCCTGACCGAAGCGTTCGCCCGCTGAGCTCGTGGCACGGGACTTCGACGACGACGCGCCCCGCCGCATCCAGGACGCGAACGAACTGATCAGTGCCCGCCAGCGGGACGCCGACGAACGGATCTACGTGGTGACCACCAACCTCGTCATCGACGCCCAAGAGCAACTTGCCCGGCGCCGCCGGCTGGACCGCATCTGGCGCGCCGGGTGGGCGGTCAGCTGGCTGTCCTTACTCACCGCCGTCATTGGCACGGGCATCGCCGCGCTCAGCGCAGGCGACCCGGCACGGTTCGTCCTGGGCGATCTGATCTGCGGGAGCCTGCTCCTGCTGTCTCTGCTGGCGCTGGTCGGGGCGCACTTCGCCGGGCGGGACCTGCCCACCCTCCAGCGTGCCGAAGCGCAGCTCGCTTCCGCGCAGGAGTCGCTGTGGAAGCAGAAGGCCAAGCAGCACCTGGACCTGGACGACCGGCGCAAGGTCTACGAGGAAGTCACGACCGCGATCGAGCAGTACCAGGCTGACAGCCGCAAGTACCGACGGATCCACAACGGGCTGCAGACCCTCATCATGATCGGCTCTGCCTCCACGGTGAGCCGGCCCCGGGCTTCGCCTCCCGGGGCCGACTCATCGACTTCGTATACCCCGGCAAGCAAGGTGCCAGGCCGCCACGGCGCGCGGGGCGCCCGCATCAGCCGGTTGCCGCGTGGACGCATCCGGGGCTGGGCCGTTCGGGTGGGCGGTACCGGTAGCTGCCGTTTTTTGGGCGCTTTCGGGGCATCAGCATGAGGTTGGTCTCACCCCCCACCACCTGGAGGAGTAGCCGTCATGTTGGAGCGCACCCGGACGAAGGACACCACCACGGTCACCTTCATCCTGCCCGCCGATCACCCCCACGAGCAGATCAGTGTCGTAGGAGATTTCAACGATTGGCAGCCCGGCGCCCACCCGTTGGGCGCCCGCAAGGACGGTACCCGCGCGGTGAGCATCGCGATGCCCGCCGAGCGGTGCTTCGGCTTCCGCTACCTCGCTGCGGGCGACCGTTGGTTCGACGACGAACACGCCGACAGCCACGACGGCACCAACGGCTACCTCCACACCTGAGACCCACCCCCCTACCAGCAGAAACGCAATGTGACACGCATGAGCATGTGGGACTACACCGCCGCCGCGCAGTACACGTCCGGCACGGACCTGACCGGCTACAAGGTTGAGGCCACCGACGGGCACATCGGCAAGGTCGACGAGGCTACCGACGAGGTCGGCGCCGCGTACATCGTCGTCAACTGCAAGCCCTGGCTCATCGGCAAACACGTCATGGTGCCCGCCGGCGCCATCACCCGCGTCGACCACGACAAGGAGACCATCCACGTCGGCCGCACCAAGGACCAGGTCAAGGACGCCCCCGAGTACGACCCGGACACCATGGCCGGCAGCGCCGACTACCGCAGCAGCCTCGGCACCTACTACGGCGACCGCTGATCTCCCGTGGGAGCGGGGTCGTGCCCCGCTCCCACGGTGGTCGGTTGCTGCGCAATGGCTCCGGCCGCGTCGTCCCGTGTCGCAGCACGAGCGGGTGACGCGGCGGCCGTAGCCGCTGGGGGAAGTTCGCCGGGGCCGACCAGTTGAGCGCGTTCCCATAGTGATCCCAGCGGCGGCTGTTGCCCTGGGGATGTGCGGTGTTCGGCAGGCGCGCGGATGAGGATCTTGGGCATGTCGCAGAAGATACCGGCCGCGAAGAACACCGCGGCTTCGGGAGCACCGTCGGTGCGGACGCGCTCGCCGCGCTTGACCGGACCGGCGCGAGCGGCGGCAGCCGCCCAGCTCAAAGAGATATACGAGGCAGGTGCAACGATCCGCCAGATCGCGCATCGCACGCACCGCTCCTATGGTGGCGTCCGCGCCCTGCTGGTCAGCGCTCGGGTTCCGTTCCGGGGCCGCGGAGGAAATCGAGCACAGCCGACACCGCCATAGTGCGCCCTGGCGATCCGCTGTCCCGCTCTGCCAGGCAAGCAAGCTCGCTCACCAGGCGCTCACAGCGGTGTCCGTCGGGCTCACGCTTTCGGAGGCGACCCATCCGTCCGCGGGTCGCCGAGGGGCGGCCGTGCCGGGCTGGGGCACCGGATCGGACGGGGCCCAACCAGGGCCGCCCGATCCGGCTGCCCCCGTGGCGGCAGGTACCGGGCGGGCGCCGCCGACAGCGCCCGCCCACCCCGGCAGCGGCACGAGGCCAGGGTGAAGGCCGGCATCCTGCCCTGACGTCAGGCCGAGGGCCGGCACCCCGGACACCAGCTCGGACCACTCGCGGTCGTCCTGCCCCGGCAGCATCCGCCCGGCTCGCCGCCACCGCTCAACCAGCGCCGCAAAGATCGGCGGATCGTCCGCGCGCAGAACCGTTTCCGCACCGTCACCCGCTGCCCTACGCCGCCGACCGGTCGGGATCACGGACGCCTGTGTGCCTGTCACCCCCGACTAACGACCACGCACGCAAGCCCGCAACCCCCCTCGCTCACCCATCACTCCACCGAGGGTCCACCGCGGCACGGCGCTGACGCGGGCATTACCGCGACAGTCCCACCGGCACGCCGTGTGAGGACAGATCGTCGTCGAGCCGACTGCGCAGCAGGAGCAAGGCAGCGGGGTCGGCGACCTGGGCGAGATCGTCGAGCAAGGCCCGCACGCGCGGGGCGTCTTCCGTCCGGACGGCCTCGACGACAGGGTCTATCAGGATTCAAAATTTTGCACACCCCGCCCAACGAACAGCAGCCGCCGCACCTCCCGCCCGCCCTCGCGCGGGAGGCAGAGCGCTGGCTCGCGCTCGTATGAAGTAGGCCAAGGAACTCCGCAGGACGGCCGATCGGGAAATCAGCGGGCCGTGCTGCGTGGGACGGGTCCGCTAGAACACCTTTCCCTCCGGCTAACGCGGAGAGAGAGGTGTCGGCGTCAGAATCCGGCATGCCCACGGGGTCTGACCAGGTAAAACGGTCCGTCGGTGAAAAGGGGTGCTGCAACTCTCGGTGCAACCCTCGGTACCACCATGGAGCCCACCCTCCAGCCCACTGTCCAGCCCCCTATGAAAGCAACCCTGAATGGTCTCCATGCGGCGGCGGCAGTGCAGCGGGACAATCGCGGTATGGGAAAGCGCAAGCCGAAGCGGCCGGGTCGGGTGGTGCGGGGTGAGGTCGTCGCCGGCCTGGACGCGGCGGCGGCCCGGGTGATGACGGGAGGGGATCCGAGAGGCGATCGGGGACGTGCAGCGGGCCGCTACGGTGCTCGCGGACCGCGTCCGGGCCGCACATGAGGCCCGGATCTGGCTCGCTTTGAACTACGGATCGTTCCCTGTTGAATCAGCGTGTTGAAGCTGATCCAAGTGACAGAAGGTGAGGCTTTGACGTCTCACTCGGTCTCGTCTCTTCGCAGGTCAGGGCGTGGCCCGGGAAAGATCGGATGGCGGTACTGTCGGCGCGGCAGAGAGAATGGTGGTCCACGACCGGGTGAGGTGGTGTCGATGGCCGTGTGGCGGTTGCGTGACTTCCGTGAGGGCGATCTCGACCAGGCGCTCCGAATCTGGGATCAGAATCGGCAGGTCGACGACGCGACGCCGGTGTTTCCCGTCTCCGAGGTGATGGCGGCGGCCCGGGTCGGCCAGGGCGGCGTCGTCGCTGTGGTCGACGAGGAGCTCGTCGGCATCGCGGTGGCGCAGGCCCATGGGGAGCGTGCCTGGGTGCTCCTGGTGGCCCTGGCAGGACAGTGGCGCGAGCGCGGGATCGGCAGCGTTTTGCTCGCCGAGCTCGAGCGACGCCTGCGCGTGCAGGGGGTGCGCCGGATCAGCGCGCTGCTGCCCTCAGGCAGCACCGGTACCAAGGCCCTGGAGAATTCCGGATACCTCGCTCGTGGCGACCTCACCTACTACGAACGGCCCGAGCCGTCCGCAGTGGCCGACGCGGACCTGCTCGCGCTGCTGGGGGGCCGGATGCTGCCGGTGGGCCTGTGGGACCAGATGGCCGGCATGGAGCCGGAGAAACACGTCGTCGAACAGCGGATCGTGCTGCCGCTGGCCGAACCCGCCCTGTCCGAGCGGTACAACGTCGCCCCACCCAAAGCCTTCATCCTGTTCGGTCCCCCCGGGACCGGCAAAACGAGCTTCGCCAAGGCAGTGGCTTCCCGACTGAACTGGCCGTTCGTGGAACTGTTCCCCTCCCGGCTCGCCGCCGACACCAGCGAGGGGCTGGCCGCGGCACTGCGGGAGGCGTTCGTGGACCTCGCCGAACTGGAGGCGGTGCTGCTCTTCATCGACGAGGTCGAGGAGATCGCCGGCGTGCGTTCCGGGCAAGCCGTCGATCCGGGGCACGGGGTCACCAATGAGCTGCTCAAGCTGATCCCCGGCTTCCGTGAGCATGATGACCGACTGCTGGCCTGCGCCACCAATTCGGTCCGCTCCCTCGACCCGGCTTTCATGCGGCCCGGCCGCTTCGACTACATCATCCCGATCGGCCCGCCGAACCCGGCCGCGCGCGCGGCGATCTGGTCCCGCTATCTCGGCTCCGCCGCCAAGTCGGTGGACGTGGCCGCGCTGGCCGAGGCGAGTGAGTTCTTCACCCCCGCCGACATCGAGTTCGCCGCACGCAAGGGCTCGCAGGCGGCCTTCGAGCGCGAGGTCAGCCAGCGACTGGGCATACCGGTCGGCACCGACGACTACCTCGACGCCATCGCCGACACGCGACCGACGCTCACCACGCAGGCCCTCGAGGAGTTCACCGAGGACATCGACACCTACAGCCGCCTCTGACCACGACGACCGTACGGCAGCAGGAACGGCAACGACCACGGCCGATCAAGGCAGTTCCACGGTGAGGACGTCATGGGCGACGCCCCCGGTCACCTCGCTGTACCGGGCGCTCGCCAAAGTCGACGAGCACGACACCCAGCAGGCAACCCCAGCAAGATCACCGGACTCCACGAAACTCGGGGCAGTTCACCGGCGTCAGCGGACTCCCTCAGAATCCGCCTGCAGCGAGGGCTCTACCTCAACACACTGACCTGACAGGGAAGGATCGTGGGAGGCGTACGCGCGGGCGGAGTTCGGCGTCAGCCGCACGCAGGCGTACCGGCTCCTCGACATCTCCCGCGCGGCCACCGCCATCACCGCCGCCGTCACCGCGGCGGGACTGTACCCCGCGGGGGACACCCTCGACCTGGGCCTGTCCGGGCGGGCGCTGCGCGAGGCGCACGCCCGCCTCGACACCGTGGTGGACCTGATCACCACCCGCCTCACCGCAGCCGCCGACCAGCCGCTGCCGCCCGACGCGGTACGCGCCCTCGTGCACCAGGCCGTCACCGACGCCCGCCACCTCCCCACCACAGCAGCACAGCGGGCGCTGCCCGCCACCACGGACCCCCACATCACCGAAATGCGCCGCCAGGTCGACCGCCTGGAGGCGCTTGCCGGGGACATCGGCCGGCTCATGCTGGAGATCGCCCCGGCCTACCTCACCGACAGTCAGGCCGCCCGCCGACTCGGCATCTTCGCGGCCGAGATCGGCCTGACCCTCGAAGAGGCCCTCGCCGACCGCCGCTACGCCATCTCTGGCGACCGCCGCGCGCTGGTGGGCATCGTCTTGTAGCCGCAAGCGCAGTCGGTCCGTGGGCCGGTGGGCCTGGTGCTGGGCATGCCTGCGGATGGGTGGGCATGTCCATGGGCCTGACCAGGCAAAACGGGTGGTCTGTGGACAGGGGTGCTGCAACTCTCGGTACCACCGTGGAGCCCACTGACTGTCCAGCCCCCTATGAAAGCAACTCCGAAGTGGTTGATTTCAAACGGCGACGGCAGCTGTGCCTCGCAGCGGTAGACGTCACTTCGCAGCCGGCACGTACCGCTGCTGTTGCGGGAGCACATCCTGGCCCTGGAGGGCCTGATCAGCCGCTGGTGCACGCTCTGCGCCGACCTGATCGCCGACCCCGCCGAACCGCACTGACCTTGCACGTGCGCACCTCCGGGATGCTGGCACCAGCCCGCTCCAGATGCTGTGCATTCCCCCTGGGAGACGCCAACGGCCCGCCTCCCAGGGGGAGTACGGGCTGAAGCTGTCCCCGGATACTCGGGCACGGGTACCGTCCTGAGTGCGACGTCAGAACGGAGAGTCCATCATGGCGCACGACGCTGGAAATGGCAGCCCGCCGCGTACGTTCGGTCAGCGGGTCCGACGGGCCCGCGAGCGGAAGGGGAAGACGCGGCCGGTGCTCGCTGGTCTCGTCGGCCGCAGCGCGGCCTGGGTGAAAGCGATCGAGACCGACCGACTCGGTATGCCACGCCTGCCGCTGCTTCTGCGCCTGGCGGAGGCGCTCGGTGTGGATGATCTCGCCTCGCTCACCGGTGATGAGCGCCTGGCGGTGGCCGCTTACACCAAAGCAGCGCACCCCTCGCTCCTGCGGGTGACGGCGGCGCTGACCGACTACGACCTCCTGGCCCATGACGAGGAACCCGCGCCGGCGGCGGCGCTTGCCACGCGGGTCCAACAGACGTGGCAGCTATGGCACGGGTTCGGTGACCACCGCACCCGCGTCGCCGACGTCCTCCCCGGGTTGCTGGCCGACCTCAAGTACGCCGCCCGCGCGCACCAGGGGGCTGAGCGTCGGCGGGTCCAGGTGAGCCTGGCGCAGGGCTACCACCTCGCGCAGCTCTACCTTTCGTTCCAGCCCGCGCCGGAGCTGGTGATGCTCACCGGCGACCGGTCGATGTCGGCCGCTCAGGACGCCGACAGCCCGCGCGCCATCGCTGCCTCGGCGTGGTACCTCAACCATGTTTTCCGCGACGCGGGGGAGCGTAACGAGGCCCGCGTCGAGCTGGCGATGACGTCCGTCCGGCTGCTCGATCCGGACCGCGGGTGCGAGGACATCGCCCTGGGCGGACTGCTGCACCTGGCCGCCGCCCTGTCGTACGCGAAAATCGGGCAGCAGGGCAACGCCGAACGACACTGGGACCGTGCCGACCAGGCCGCCAGCCGCCTCGGCGACGGATACGCACACCCCTGGCTGCTCTTCGGGCGGACCATGGTCGACGCGTACGCGATCACCCTGCACACGGATCTGGTCCGGTCGGGCGCCGCCGTCGACGCGGCTACGCACATCGACCTCGGCACCATGCCGTCGGCCACCCGCAGGTCGTTCCACACCATCGAGACGGCCCGCGCGTACAGCCTGCAGGGCGAGTCGAGCGTCGCGGTCGTACACCTGCTGAAGAGGGCATATGCGATCAGCCCGGAGACGGCGCGCTTCAACCTGTTCGCCCGGGGCGCGGTCGCCGAGCTGGCCGAGTCCGGCAGCGCCATCATCCGTGACGACGCGCGAGACCTCGCGCGTCAACTCGGCGTCGCCGCGTAGGGGGAGGGCTTGTACCCCTCGGGGAGAGGGGGAGCGACTGTCCCCGTCGCTCCCCCTCCGGCCTTTACCGTCGGGCCTCGACCTACTGCCTACTTCGAGGTCTGGCGATGCCCGACATGACCGCAGTACGACCCCGCAGAACGGGGCACCACGGCTACACCCTCACGAAGACACGCGTCCCGGAAACAGCGGTCGAGGCCCGGTATCTGGCGCGCGTGGCGCTGTCCGCCTGGGGCCTGGACGACATGGCCGAGACGGCAGCGCTGCTGCTGTCGGAACTGGTGGCGAACGCCGTCCGGCACGCCCACGGTCCGACGGTCCGCATCGTCGTCGACCATCCCGCGGACGACCGGGTCTATGTGGCGGTCGTCGACCGGTCTCCCCGGCAGCTACCGGAAATGCGCACCCCGGACCCGGACGACGTCAACGGGCGCGGGTCGCTCTTGGTCGACGAGCTGGCCGACCGGTGGGGCTACGACCTGATGGGCCCCGGACAGCGTCCGTGGGGCAAATGCGTATGGGCTGAGATGCAGGTGAGCCGATGAATACGGGCGATGCGTTGCCGGGGGTCGGCGACGAGGTGATGGAGGGCAGGACCCGCGCGATCGTCACGGATATCCGTGCCGGTGTCGTCTGGCTGCGTGCCGGCAGGCGGGCGGAGTGGCCGGCGGAGGATCCGAAACGACTGAAACTCACGCGGACCCGCGCCGAACTGATCGCTGCGGGGGACCTGTGAGGGGCCGTCGCAGGAGCGGGCCGTAGCCCGCATCGAACCGCCGTCCGTTCCAGCCACCCGCCCCCGCCGCCGGCCGCAGCGTGACTGCCTCGATTTCTCCGGGACCGGACAGTGACGACGGGGGCGCGGTCGGGTTCCTCAAGCCCCCTTGCGTGCCCTAACCACACGAGCTGTGACTGAGCGCGGAAGGTGTCACCGGCGCCCCGCCCTGACCATGCTTCTTCGGTGCCGTGAGCAGGCTTGTTGTCACCCTATGAGTGCGGCCGAGGCGATGTCTCGGACGCGCTTGCGAAGCAGGCGATGAGGCACGTACTCGTACTGCTCACTCATCGGACGCCTCCGCTCCCTTTCCGGCGGAGTGGAGGAACCGCTCCCAGCCTGCGGCCGCACGAGCCGTCAGCTCGGCGCTCGGCCCCAGCGGCAGCTGCGGCAACTGAATAGGAGCGAATGCGTGACCACTGAATTCCCGGCCATCGACCGGGATAAGAGCGCGCTGCTCGACGCCGACCACGACGCCGTCCGCATCGCCGACGCACTGCGCGGCAGTCCGCACATCCGCAGCGTCGCCGCGGCCGAACCCGGTGACGAAACGGTCTGGTTCGCCGACGCAGACGGCACCGGCTACGAACTGTCCCTGGCCACCGTGGAACCGATCCCCGACGCTCAGCACGTGGCCTACGCCTGGGACGCTGTCGCCGCCGCGATCGGCAACCACCCGGACTTCGTCTCTGCGGCACTCGCCAGGGAAGGGTTCGGCCCGGACCGTCTCGACGCCATCACCGCGCTCACCCGCACGGGCAACGAGTACACCCTGAAGCTGACCGTCTCCCCTCGCCCCGGCTACAACAAGGAGCCGGCCTCCCCGGCCGCCGACGTCACCTACGCCGCCGACCAGCTGCTCACCAGCGACCCGAGCGACTCGGAACGCGCGACGGCCGAACTCCTCAACTACGTCGCCGCCACCTGGGAGAAGCAGGACCTCCCGCTGCGCCAGCACGCCCAGGCCGTCGCCCGCGCTCTGCGCACCCGGTAGGGGGATCTGGCTCATGTCCCTCTCCACGGTCACCCGGCGCGCGTACCGTGAGGTGACGACCCGCCGGGAGGACCAGCTGATGAGCGCGCAGCCCGACCACGCACCCCTCACGCCGTACGCCCCCGCACCGGGAGCTCCGGCCGAACTCCTCGACCAGCTGCGCGCCGACCAGCGCGCCGCGCAGTGGGTGCCGGCCTTCGAGCAGGAGTGGGCGACCGCGCTGGAGGAGTCGCGCCGCACGTTCTCCCTCGCCGGGCTGTACGAGGTCGTCCAGGAGTGGCAGGGCCTCATCGCCTCCGCCCCGGCGGTCGATGCGTTCGTCGCCTCCGGCTATGACGACAGCGACTTCATCGACATGGCGGAGCTCCGTGGCAGGCGCCGGTGACCGGACAGCCGTACGCGGTCCGCTTCTCCGCCCCGGCCGCCAAGGTCCTCGACGCCCTGCCCGAGCACGCGGAAGACACCGTGTGGGACGTCCTGGACGCCGCCGCGGCCGACCCCTGGGGTTTCCGGCAGTTCAACGCCGACGACCCCGAGGGCGAGGACGTGCGCCACGCGTCCGTCGGCCAGCTGTCCCTCACCTACTGGGTGAACAGGCCCCTGCGCCGCCTGTCCGTCCTCACCATCACCTGGCTCGGATAGCCACCGGTGACAACGGCCCGGCCCCGGCATTGCAGCTGCCGGGGCCGGGCCGTTTCGCATCGTATGCGGGCCTTGGGCGTCAGCGCCGGGTAGTAGCGTGCGGGGCACTGATCCGAACCTAGGGGTGGGGAGTGGCATGCGGTTTCCACGGTTCGATGAGCGCGGATCGCTGACGACGATCGAGTTGGAGGCGCTGCGGTCGTTGAACGCGGCGTTCTTGACCGCGCGGTACGAGTGGCAGTCGGCGGGCACCCTCTGGGACCGCCTCCAGAGCACCGGTGACGTGGCCGAACTGCACGAGGCGCAGACGACGTTCCCGTTCTACAGCCAGGCCGTCCAGGAGATCGCGAGCGGCGCGACCGCGTACGAGCGGCACGCGGCGCTGACCGCCTGGCGGTACACGGCCGCGGCGGTCGTCCTGGGCGTCACCGTTCTGCAGCGCGTCGCGGAGGCGAAGCCGCCCCTGACGGCCACGACGGTGGGGGAACTGTGCCAGGAGCCGACCCTGGGCCGCCTGCACGAGGCGCTGTCGGTGCCGGTGGCCGACCTTCTGCCCGAGCGTGATCACAGTCTCCCGAACGAGCGCGAGGACACGGCGCGGCGGTGGGCCCGGGTGCGCGACGGCGTGGACGGCGCGATCGAGGTCGTGGTGGAGATCGCCGCAGACGAAGAGGAGGCCCACCCCCGGACCAAGGAAGAAGCCGCCGGCTGCCTGCTGACCCAGCACTGCCCGCCCCACACCGACCCGGTGTACCAGGGCATCCTGGAGCCGCTGTTCCGGCTGGCGGAGGAAGTCCCGTTCGACATCACCCGGGTCATCAAGAAGGGCTGAGCCCCGGGCGCCGCGGCTCAGGCTTGCGGCGCCGCGCCGGGCAGTTCGCCGGCGAAGTCCCACCACTGCTGGATGGTCCACAGGGCGACGCTGGAGCGGTCGGTGGACATCCGCAGCCACACTTCCTCGCCGCCGGGCATGAGCGCCACCTCCAGGTGCGCCTCATCCCACGACCCCACGGCATACATCCACTCGATGCCGTCGGGCCAGGTCCGCATCGCCACCGTGCGCACGCTCAGCGCCGCGGCCAAGGCGTCCAGGGCAGCCTGGGGTATCCGCACCTCCGCCGGCTCCCGCTCGATCCCCGCCACCCCGGACCCCCCTAGTTCTGCGGCGAGACGCGACAGCCCGCCGTCGCGGATCAGCCTGCCAGACCCGCCCGCCGCAGGTGTCACGCACGGCCCCGCCCTGTGAGGTCTATCAGGCTCACAGCCTGTTTCCCCAGGTGAACGCGTTGAGTTATGAGGCTGTGAGGCTGTGAGGTAGAACTCGCGCCCGTGCTTCCGTACGCCCTGGTGCGGTCCGCCGGCGCGCAGGACGATGGAGTGGTGAGCGAGCGACACGAGGACCAGGAGCACGCCGTCGAACCAGCGCGGCCGACGCTGACCGTGGCGCAAGCCCAGGAGGTGACGGCCGGGCTGCGCGAGGCGGTGGATGACGTCTGGCGTACGGTCGCGGTTGCTCGCCGCCCGGGTGTGGTCCCGCTCGGTCCCAGTAGCCGGGAGGCGTACTGCGACGCGGAGTTCGGCATCAGCCGCGCGTAGGCGTACCCGCTGCTGGAACGTCGCCCGCGCCCTGGCCGCGATCCAGAACGCCATCGCGGCTGGCACCAAGCCGTCTCCGCACGCGAGACACCACCCCACTCATCGCAGCCGCTTTCTCTGGTGCGTGCGTACATCACTTACGTCCATATCTATGCAACCAAGGGTTTTTGCCTGGCGTTTAGATATATGACAGCTATCTACCGGTTATTGCGGGAGGGAAGCATGGCCTCTGCGAGTACGACTAGTCCGGAGCCGGAGCCGGAGCCGGAGCCGGAGCCGGAGCCAGGTAGCCCACCTCGTCCGCGCCATTGGTGGCTCAACGTCACGATCGGCGCGGCGGTCATCGGGGCGGTAGCCGCTGTCTGCGTCCCCATTGTCACCACGTACTTCGACAACACCGAGCCTCCGCCGCCGCCACCGACCAACACTGAGGTCCCTTCGCCGACACAGTGCGATGGCCGTGCGGTAGACATCAACGCGCCCGATCAGGTCGGCAGCACTTTCGAGACGACCACCAAGGTGCTCTGCCCGCCATCGAAGGGGACGAAGTACTACTTCATCAGCCAGGAAGACAACGTCGGCGAGAAGGGCACGGAACACTCTGTCTACTGCCCTAAGGAGTCCATCGTCCCCGCCGCGGAAACGACAAGCTCCACAACCGCACGCGAGGTCCAAAGGTCGCCCATCGGCTCCAAGAAATCGTTGTACTACCTGCGAGTCGACGCTGCTCAGGAGCGGGAGCTGTTCGCGAACTTGGTGGACACCTGCGTTTGGAAACTGCCGCTCGGGGCGGACAAGGTCTCCAACACCGTCACGATTCAACGCCTCTGGCAGTGATAGAGCCGCGAAAGGTACGTGCTTGACCGCATCACTGAACGACTGATTGCCCTGCATGACCTTGACCTGCTGCTTTCCCCTGCAGGGGAAGCACACCCTGATCACCGCCTTCGGCCGTAAATGCGATGTCCCGGAGCTGATCACCCGTCGACTCGCCACGCTCGCCCACAGCGGCCTCCAGGCCCTCGATGAGCCCACTGTGCACGCCGTGGTCCGCCAGGCCGTCCGCGACGTCCGCACCGCCCCGCCGCCCGCCGAACCGCCGGCGGATCCCGCGCTCGCCGAACTCCGCCGCGCCGTCGACGACCTCGCCGCCACCACGCACCAGATCGGCGAGCTGATGCTCGAAGTCGCCCCCTGTGGGGTTCCAAAAGTCTTCACATGCGCTGAGCTGGGGTTTTCCACTGGCTGGGCGGTCTTGTTCGGGTGGTGTCGTGGTACTTGTGGATCAGTCCGCCGAGGATGTCGTGGCGCTGGATCCGCCGGGCGGGGAACGGGATCACGTCGGGGTCGTCCAGGGGTGCCCGAAGCTCCCGGGCTCGGTGCGGACGCCCA
>NZ_JAYMZR010000121.1:0-14037 GCF_035828615.1 Streptomyces sp. H27-D2
CACGATGTTGGGGTGCGTGAGCCGCAGCAGGACGGAGCGCTCCCGCAGGAAGCGCATCACG
Source organism: Streptomyces sp. H27-D2 (assembly GCF_035828615.1). NCBI lineage: Bacteria > Bacillati > Actinomycetota > Actinomycetes > Kitasatosporales > Streptomycetaceae > Streptomyces > Streptomyces sp. H27-D2. Next base: position 62 of record NZ_JAYMZR010000121.1, read on the forward strand.
ATGTCCGGGTCCTCGGCCAGCTCCTCCTTGAGGACCTTGATCGCGACCAGCTCGCCGGGCCGGCCCGCCACGGCCGCCTCGGCACCCGCCGTCTCACGCTGCCGGGCCCGCCAGACGGTGCCGGTGGCACCCCGTCCGATGGCCTCTTCCAGCAAGTACTTGCTGCCTACCGGCCGCACGTCATGTGCTCCCTGATCGCCATGAACACCCTTACCCGTCAACTGCCAAGCTTGCGCGTGGGGAACCCCAAGCCCGTTCGACCCACTGTAGTGCGGAGGCAAGGCCCGCCGGCCGCGCGCATCCGGCGGGCTTCGATGGAAGACGCGCGTTCTGGACGAATGGTTGCCGAGCGACGCACTCGGACCGCACCCGGACCGCGCCCGGGAACGCGCCGAGGACGGGCTCGGGGGCGGGCCCAGACGGGCTCAGGGCGGGCTCAGGGCGGGCCCAGCAGAGCCGAGGGGGTCGCCGAAAGGACGACACGTCTTGTCGTAACCAGCTCCCAAGCAGGCATTTTTGCGCCCGTAGCCGACTATTCAAGATCATTTATCGCCGGTCGCCGGGCGCGTTGTCACTGGCAAGTGCGAGGATGCACGCAGCACGGACGCGGTAGGGGCGGGGCCCCGCGCGCCGTGTCCTGTACGTGCCACCGCGCCCGGGCGCGGTGGAGGGGCGAGGCCACCCTCCACCGGGTATCCAGGTCAGAAGGGACCGTTGACGGCTATGCAGATCCGGCTGACCGTCCTCGGGCCGCGCAGCGGCCATACCGCCACCGCGACCGCTCAACTCCCGCGCGCCTGCGACGTGCTGGTCACAGCCCCGGCCGGGACCGCGCTCGCCGCCGTGTCCGGCGGCCTCGCGGCCGTAATGGCCGCGGCCGAGGCGGGGTCCTCCGCCGCCGCGGCGCCCAGCGGTTCCGTGGTGCTGTACGCGGGCTCGGAGCGCCTCGACCCGCAGCGCGGCGCGGGCGGCGAACCCCCGCTGGGGGACGGCGCGGGGCTGTCCCTGTCCGGCCCGTGAGCTGTCCGGCGGCGCGGCGCGGCTGCTGGTCGTCGCGGGCCCCGACGCGGGCGGCGTCCATCTGCTGCGCGGCGGCCAGGTCCGGATCGGCCGCTCCGTCGACGCCGACGTGCCGCTCGACGACCCGGACGTCTCCCGGCTGCACTGCGCGGTCACGGTCGAGACCGACGGCCGGGTGACCGTCGCGGACCTGGGCTCCACGAACGGCACCTCCGTGGACGGCGGGGTGATCGGGCCGATCCCGGTGCCGCTGACGGCGGGCGCGCTGCTGCGCATCGGCGAGTCCGCGCTGCGGGTGCGGCCGTCCCCGGCCGCCGCGGGAGCGCCAGGCGCCGAGCGGGGCGCTGGGAGCCAGGCCCCCTCCCCCGACGCTCCGGGCGGCTTCGCCCCGTCCTCCCCCGACATCCTTCCCGCGCTCCCCGACGGGGACGGCCACCTCCGGGTCGCCGTCCGTACCGGGGACGGCCCGGACTCCGGTCAACCCGGCGTGGCCGAGGGCGCGTTCACCCCGCCGCGCGGCGTCGATGCCGCGCATCCCGCCCAGTCGGCCCCCGCGCGCGGCGGCCCCCTCCCCGGCGGCCCCCTCCCCGGCGGCCCCCTCCCCGGCGGCCCCCTCCCCGGCGACAGCGGAGCGGCTCCGGCGTACGGTCTCGCCCCCGGCGGCTTCCCGCCGCCCCCCGCCGCCCGCGTACCGGTCCCCGGCGGACAGCGGGACGGCGGCCGACGGCAGTCCCGGGAGGCTCAGGGCCCGGCCCGTGGCAGCGCCCCGGCCGCGCCGGACGACGCGTACGGCAGCCGCCGCGCGACGCCGCTCCACGGCACGCCCCCGCCGCCCGGTCTCCCCCCCGCCGCTGCCGCACCCGAGCGCCCCGGACCCGGCGCGGACGCGACCCACGTAGGGCAGCTGCCCCTCACCGGCCCGGAGACCGAGGCGGCGGAGCAGTCGCGCCGGGCGGCTCGGCGCGGCGGAATAGGAGCCTGGGCCCGGCGGCTGACCGGCGGGCGAGCGGACGCGGACGGCGAAGAGGGCTGCGACCAGAGCGGCGCTCCCGGCGCGCCATGGCCCGACAGCCACGGCCTGCCCGGCACCGGCGCACCCGGCGCACCCGGCGCTTTCGCGCCGGACCACCGGCTCGGCGCGAGCGGCGAGCCCGACGCGGCCGGCCGGCCGGGGGACTGGGCCGGGGACTGGGCCGGCGACGAAGCCGCCCACGCGCACCACATCAGCGCGGACAGCAGCGCGCCACCTGAACGGTGGCCCGATCCGGCCGCCGTCCTGTTGACCGCGCTCGGCCCCGGCCCCCGGCTGTGGGAGCGCGGGGCCCGGCACCCGGACGCGATGACGCTCCGGCTCGGCACCACCGACCGCCCCGCGAACCCGTACACCGCGGGTCCACACTCCTCAGGAGCCCAGACCGCCGGCCCGAACAGCGGCGGCTCGCGCGTCCTGGCCCCCGTCACCGTCGATCTGCGGCGGGCCGGCGCGCTCGGCCTGGCCGGGCCCCGCGCGCGGCTCGCGGGCCTCGCCCGCTCGGTGCTCGCCCAGCTCGCCGCGCTGCACCCTCCGACCATCCTGGAAATCGCGCTGATCAGCACGGACCGCTCCCGGCCCACCGCGTCCCGGCTCGCGGAGTGGGCGTGGCTCGGCTGGCTGCCGCAGCTGCGTCCGGCGCACGGCCAGGACACCCGGCTGCTGCTCGCCTACGACCGGGAGCAGGCCACGGCCCGCACCGCCGAGCTGATGCGCCGGCTGGACGACGGCCCGCTGGGCCCGTCCTGGGCCTCCGCCGACCGCGCGATGGTGCAGGCCGCGGCCGAGCGGCACACCGGGCCGCGCACCGTCGTGCTGGTGGACGGCGACCCGGGCTCGCCCGCGCTCCGGGAGACCGTCAGCCTGCTCGCGGCGGGCGGCCCGTCCGTCGGCATCCACCTCATCTGCCTGGCCGAGACGCCCGCCGCGTCCCCTCTCTCCCCGCTGTCCGCCACCTACGAGGCGGCGCGCGCCGCCTCGCCCGCCTTCGCCGCGTGCGGCGCGGTCGCCGTGCTGAGCGGTGACGTCGCCACCGGCCTGCACCTGATGCGGCAGGGCCGAGCGGCCGGTCCAGGGCCCGGCGCGGGCGACCCAACCGACGCCGCGCCCCCCGCGCTCGCCACGACCGCCACCACCACCGTCGCGACCGTCGACGCCGTCTCGGCCGCATGGGCCGAGCGGTTCGCGCGGGCGCTGGCCCCGTTGCGCGAGGCGGACTCGACCGCGGCCGGCGGTCACCACTACCACCGCGCCGCCATCGCGCTGCCCCGTACCTCCCGGCTGCTCGACGAACTGGGGCTCGCGCGGGCCACCCCCGCCTCACTGCTGGCCCGTTGGTCCGCCGCGGCCGACGCTCCGGACGCGGTCGGCGGCCGGGCGGCCGCCGTGCTCGGCGCCGGGCCGCACGGCCCGCTCTGCGTGGACCTGGCCGCCGACGGGCCGCATCTGCTGCTCGACGGCGGGCCCGCCGTCGGCAAGACGGAGCTGTTGCGCTCGGTGGCCGCCTCGCTGGCGGCCGCCGAGCGCCCGGACCGGCTCGCGCTGGTCCTCGTCGACGGCTACGCGGCCTCGCCGCCGCAGGCCGGCGAGGGAACCCAGCGCGGCGAGGGGCTGCGGATGTGCACGGACCTGCCCCATGTCTCGACGTATCTGGCGGCCTCCGACCCGGTCAGGATGCGGGAGTTCGCGCAGGCGCTCAGCGCCGAACTCAAGCGCCGCGCCGAGCTGTTGGCCGGGATGGACTTCACCGAGTGGCACGCGAGCCGGCTGGCGGCGGCCCGGGTCATCGCCCCCCGGCGCTCGCCCGACCCCGTACTGCCCCCGCGCCCCGCCCCGTCCTCGGGCGGCGCGGCGAGCGCATCGCAGGGAGCGGCCCCGGGTACGGCCTCCGGCGCGGCCTCAGCGGCGTCGGCGGGCTCGGCGGGCTCGGCGTCCGGCGCGGTCCCAGCACCCGAACAGCGCGGCGACCTCGAATCCGCGTCCAGCGGCACCCTGAAGCTGCGCGCCCGCAATCAGGCGGACGCCCCCGCCCCGCTGCCCCGACTCGTCGTCCTGGTCGACGACTTCGACGCGCTGGTGGCCCCGGCGCTGGGCAGCACCGGACGGCCCTCGGCCGGTTCCGTGGTGCGCGCGCTCGAAGCCGTCGCCCGCGAGGGCGCGCGGCTCGGCGTGCACCTGATCGCGGCCACCGGCCACCCGGACCGGACGGCGGCGACCGCGGCGGCCCAGCTCGCCGGGTTGCGGGTCACCCTCGACGGGCGGCCCACAGCGGCGGAGTCGGAGACCGCCGAAGCGCTGCCCGGACGCGGCCGGCTGACCTCCCCGGACGGCTCGGTGACGCCGTTCCAGGCCGGCCGGGTGACCGGCAGGATTCCGCGGACCGCGACGCTGCGGCCGACCGTCGTCGGGCTCGACTGGGAGCGGATGGGCGATCCGCCGACCCGCCGCCCGCTGCGCGAGCTGGGCAACGGACCGACCGACCTCGCGCTGCTGGCCAGCGCGGTGGAGCGGGCGGCGCAGTCCTCGGCCGCCGCGCCGGCCGCACCGCTGCTCTGACACCGGCGCCCGCGAACCCCCGCGTCCGTTACCCAACCGCTCCCACCAGCGGTACGTGATCTTTCCTGACATCCCATCACGACCTGGTCACGATGGCTTGGTTGACGTGGATAGGGCTATTGCGGCTGCTCACGTTCCGGGCATAGGACTGTCGCACGGGACGTACGCCGGAGGGTGCGGCGCGGCCGTTTGCGGGGACCGCGTACGGGAGGGACGGCATCATGCGTACAACACGAGCCACACAGTCCGCACGAAACGCACGAAGCGCACGAGCCACACGGACGAAGCGAGCCACAGTCGCCGCCGTCGCGGCAGGCGCACTCGCCCTCACCGCCGCCGGCTGCGGCGACGGGGGCGACGGCAAGAAGGACGACGCGAAGGGCGGCAAGGACAGCGCCGCCAGCGTCCAACTGCCCAAGCTGAACGGCCAGAAGCTCCAGGTGGCCGCCGTCTGGACCGGCCCCGAGCAGAAGAACTTCACCAAGGTGCTCGACGAGTTCGAGAAGCGCACCGGGGCGAAGGTCAGCTTCGTGCCGACCGGCGACAGCATCTCGACCTTCCTCGGCACCAAGATCGAGGGCGGCTCGCCGCCGGACATCGCGATGCTGCCCCAGGTCGGCGCGCTGCACCAGTTCGCGGACAAGGGCTGGCTCAAGCCGGTCGGCAGCGCCGCGAAGGCGCAGCTCGGCAACAACTTCTCGCAGGGCTGGCAGGACCTCGGCGCGCACAAGGGCAAGCAGTACGGCGTCTACTTCAAGGCCGCCAACAAGTCGCTGGTCTGGTACAACACCGCGGTGTTCGAGAACGCGGGGGCCAAGGAGCCCAAGACGTGGGACGAGTTCCTGAAGACCGCGCAGACGGTCTCCTCGTCCGGCATCCCGCCGGTCTCGGTCGGCGGCGCGGACGGCTGGACGCTGACCGACTGGTTCGAGAACGTCTATCTCTCGCAGGCCGGTCCCGAGAAGTACGACCAGCTCGCCCAGCACAAGATCAAGTGGACCGACCCGTCCGTGAAGAAGGCGCTGACCACGCTCGGCAAGCTCTTCGGCGACAAGACGCTGCTGGCGGGCGGTTCGGCCGGCGCGCTCCAGACCGAGTTCCCCAAGTCCGTCACCCAGACCTTCACCGGCGGTGACACCCCGAAGGCCGGGATGGTCTTCGAGGGCGACTTCGTCGCCGTCAACATCGCCGACGAGACCGACGCGAAGATCGGCGCCGACGCGAAGGTGTTCCCGTTCCCCGCGGTGGGCGAGCAGCCCCCGGTGGTCAGCGGCGGCGATGTGGCCGTGGCGCTGAAGGACAACAAGGGCGCGCAGGCGCTGCTCACCTTCCTGGCGTCCACCGACGCGGCCGAGATCTGGGCCGAGTCCGGCGGCTATATCTCGCCGAACAAGGAACTCGACCTCGCGGCCTACCCCAACGCCGTCCAGCGCGGTATCGCCAAGGCGCTGATCGCGGCGGGCGACGACTTCCGCTTCGACATGTCGGACCAGGCTCCGGCCGCGTTCGGCGGGACGAAGGGCGAGGGCGAGTGGAAGGGGCTCCAGGACTTCCTGAAGAACCCGAAGGATGTGGCGGGCGCCCAGCGAGAGCTGGAGGCGGACGCCGCCAAGGCGTACGACAACTGACGGGCAGACGCCACGATGACGACAGTGACCGCGGGGGGCGCGGACGCTCCCGGCCCGCTGCCCCCCGTCAAGTCCGGTAAGAGCGTGCTGGGCACCCGGCCGTGGATGGCACTGTGCTTTCTGCTGCCCGCGCTGCTGCTGCTCGGCGCGCTCGTGGTCTACCCGATCGGGTTCTCCGTCTTCCGCAGCCTTTTCGACAAGGCCGGTTCGGGGTTCGTCGGTCTGGACAACTACGGCGAGGTGTTCACCGACGACAACAACCTGACCGCCGTCAAGAACACCCTGATCTGGGTGATCGTCGCGCCGTGCGTGGCCACCACGCTCGGGCTGATCTTCGCGGTGCTGACCGAACGGATTCGCTGGGGCACCGCGTTCAAGCTGGTCATCTTCATGCCGATGGCCATTTCGATGCTCGCGGCCGGCATCATCTTCCGGCTGGTGTACGAGCAGGAGCCGGACCGCGGGGTGGCCAACGCGGTCTGGGTGGGGGTGCACGACACCTTCGCCAAGGCGTCCGCCTATCCGGGCGCGCGGCCCGGCCCGATGGCCGACATCGCGAAGTCCGCCGGCGGTTCGTTCACCACGAAGTCCGCTGTCGCGTCCGGCAGTCCGGCTGATCTGCCGCTGGTCGGCGTCCTGGCGGCCAAGCTGCCCGACGCCTCCGACGCGGTGCGGGCCGAGGCCGTCGCCGGCAAGGTCACCGGCACTGTCTGGCTGGACTTCACCAAGGGCGGCGGCGGCAAGCCGAATGTGATCGACCCGGGCGAGAAGGCGCTCAAGGACGTCAGGGTGGAGGCGGTCAAGGACGGCAAGGTGGTGGCCAGGGCGACCACCGGCAAGGACGGCACGTACACGCTGCCGGCCGCCGCCGAGGGCGCGAAGCTGCGGCTGCCCGCCGCCAACTTCGCCGCCCAGTACAAGGGGGTGGACTGGCTCGGCCCGTCCCTGGTGACGCCGTCGATCATCGGCAGTTACGTCTGGATGTGGGCCGGCTTCGCGATGGTGCTGATCGCGGCGGGCCTGGCGGGCGTACCGCGTGAGCTGCTGGAGGCCGCGCGGGTGGACGGCGCGAGCGAGTGGCAGGTCTTCCGCAAAGTCACGGTGCCGCTGCTGGCGCCGGTGCTGGCGGTGGTGCTCGTGACGCTGATGATCAATGTGCTGAAGATCTTCGACCTCGTGTACATCATCGCGCCGGGGGCTTCCCAGTCCGACGCCAACGTGCTGGCGCTCCAGCTGTATCTGACGTCCTTCGGCGGCGATCCGGACCAGGGCCTCGGCAGTGCCATCGCGGTACTGCTGCTGCTGATGGTGCTGCCGGTGCTGTTCTTCAATATCCGTCGCATGCGACAGGAGCGACGCCGATGACGACGACGATTCCCACCGGCGCCGGCGGCCCGGTGAAGGCCCCGCGGTCGCTCGGCGCGCGGCTCGCGGCGGGTGCGGGCGGCACGGTGATGCGCGTCGTGCTGCTGCTGGTCGCGCTGTTCTGGCTGATGCCGACGATCGGGCTGCTGCTGTCCTCGCTGCGCGACCCGACCGACATCGCATCGACCGGCTGGTGGAAGATCTTCACCGCGCCGGCCCAGCTGACCACCGACAACTACGCCGAGCTGCTCGGCGACAGCCACATCACCCAGTCCCTGCTGACCACAGTCATGATCACGGTGCCGTCCACGGTGCTGGTCGTCGTGATCGGCTCGCTCGCGGGCTACGCCTTCGCGTGGCTGGACTTCCCGGGCCGGGACTGGTGCTTCATGGCCGTCGTCGGGCTGCTGGTGGTGCCGGTGCAGGTGGCGCTGATCCCGGTCTCCAAGCTGTTCAACACCATCGGGATCTTCGAGACGACGATCGGCGTGGTCGTCTTCCACACCGCCTTCGGGCTGCCGTTCGCCATCTTCCTGCTGCGGAACTTCTTCGCCGAGATCCCGCGTGAGCTGCTGGAGGCGGCCCGGCTGGACGGAGCGGGCGAGATCCGGCTGTTCACCCGGGTCGTGATGCCGCTGGGCGGCCCGGCCATCGCCTCGCTCGGCATCTTCCAGTTCCTGTGGGTCTGGAACGACATGCTGGTGGCGCTGATCTTCGCCGACGGCGGCAGCCCGCCGATCACCGTCGCCCTGCAACAGCAGGTCCGGCAGTTCGGCAGCAGCATCGACATCCTCGCGCCGGGCGCGTTCATCTCGATGGTGATCCCGCTCGCGGTCTTCTTCGCCTTCCAGCGCCAGTTCGTATCGGGTGTGATGGCGGGCGCCGTCAAGTGACCCGGCGCCTCCCGGCGCGCCGATCGACCGGCGCGCCACAGGAGCGGCGCGCTGGGCCGATCGGGCGCATTTGGGCGGGCCGTCGTGTTCATACGACGGCCCGCGGCCCGTTCGCGTGACGATGGGTGGCTCGGACAGTTTGTATCGTCCCGCCACCTTTCGTTGGGATTGCGCCTTGCCCCGATTCAGCGTCATCGTCCCCGTCCACCGGGTACAGGGCTACCTCCGCGAGTGCCTGGACTCCGTGCTCGGCCAGTCCTTCGCCGACGTCGAGGTGGTGGCGGTGAACGACTGCTCACCGGATGCCTGCGGGAAGATCATCGACGAGTACGCGGCCCGGGACAGCCGGGTCGTCGCCGTGCACCACACGGTCAACTCCGGCCCCGGCGTCGCGCGGAACACCGGGGTGGAGCGGGCGAGCGGGGACTACCTGTTCTTCCTCGACGGCGACGACACGCTGGCCGCCGGCGCGCTGCAAGGGCTCGCCGAGCGGCTCGCGAGCGACCGGGACCCGGACATCCTGTACTTCGACCATGTGCGCACGTACTGGTGGAACGGCGTGCAGGGCAGCGTCTTCCAAGAGCTGCTGGCGTCCGCGGGCACCGACGTCTTCAGCATCATGGACCGGCCCGAGTTCCTCAAGCTGTTCGCGATGTCCTCGAACCGCGTCTACAACCGGGACTTCTACCAGCGGCACGGCTTCGCGTTCAGCGAGGGCATCTACGAGGACGCGCTGCTCTCGTACAAGACGATGCTGACCGCCGAGCGGATCTCCTGCGTGGACCTGGTCGGGCTGGAGTACCGGCAGCGGCGCAGCGGCGCGAGCACCCGCAGCCCCGGCGAGAAGCACTTCGTCATCTTCGACCAGTACACCCGGCTGTTCGCGTTCCTGGACGCGAACCCGCGGCTGGACGCGCTGCGCCCGGCGCTGTTCGAGCGGGCGGTCTCGCACTTCCTGTTCTGCCTCGACCGCCGCGACCGGGTCACCGCGAAGGACCGCGCCCGCTACTTCGCGCTGGCCGCCCGCTGGTACCGGACCTACCTCCCGGCGGGCTTCGAGCCGCCCGAGGACAACACCGCGCGCTTCCGCGCCCTGGCGCTCGGCGGCTTCGCGCGCTACCGGCGGCGTGAGCTGGCCGCCGCCGTGCGGCGCAGGCTCCGGCGGATCAAGCCGACCGTCCGCAAGCGGCTGGCCCGCCGGGCGAAGACCGCGCTGCACCGGTTCCACCTGCGACGGCCGCTCGACGAGAACCTGGCCGTCTACGCCGCGTACTGGTACCGCGGGGTCTTCTGCAACCCCGCGGCGATCTACTACAAGGCGAGGGAGCTCGCGCCGCACATCCACGGGGTGTGGATCGTCCGGAAGTCCAACGTCGAGGACGTCCCCGAGGGCGTCGACTACGTCGTCCCCGGCACCCGGAAGTACCTGCGGACGATGGCGCGGGCGAAGTACTTCGTCAACAACGTCAATTTCCCCAACGAGTGGGTCAAGCGGCCGGGGACGGTGCACCTGGAGACCCACCACGGCACGCCGCTCAAGCGGATGGGACTCGACCAGCAGCGCTTCCCGGCCGCGGCCGGCTCGATGAGCTTCCGCAAGCTGCTGGAGCGCGTCGACCGCTGGGACCTGTGCCTGTCCTCGAACCAGCACTCCAGCGAGGTGTGGGAGCGGGTCTACCCGTCCTCCTCGTACGAGCTGCTGGAGTCCGGCTACCCGCGCAACGACGTCTTCTTCTCCGCCACCGGCGAGGACGTCCGGCGCATCCGCGCCGACCTGGGCATCCCCGAGCACAGCACGGCGGTCCTCTACGCCCCCACCTCGCGCGACTACCAGCGGGGCTTCGTGCCCCGGCTCGACCTCGGCCGGCTCAGCGCGGCGCTCGGCCCGCGGACCGTGCTGCTGGTGCGGGCGCACTACTCGTACGGCGGCAACCCCGAGCTGGCCCGGCTCCAGGAGCAGGGGCTGGTCGTCGACGTGTCGCGGCATCCGTCCACCGAGCAGCTCTGTCTGGCCTCGGACGTGCTGCTGACCGACTACTCGTCCGTCATGTTCGACTACGCCGCCCTCGACCTGGTCCCCGTCGACCTGGGCCCCGTCGACCCGGCAGGTCTCGACCCGGCCGCCCTCGACCCGGCCGCCCTCGACCCGGCCGCCCTCGACCCGGCCTCCGTCGACCCGGCCTCCGTCGACCCGGTGCCCGCCGAATCGTCGCCGGGCGCGCTCAGCGATCCGGAGCACTCGCGCTGACCGGAACTCTGACCGGAATTCTGGCCCTGACCGGAGCGCTGGCCCCGGCTGACCCACTGACGCCGACCGGCCCACCCGCGCCGGAGCGCCCGTGACGAATACCCCGCCGATCGGGTGCACCTGACACCCGGTCGGCGGGCATTGCTCTGGGCCGATCGGGCGCTCTTGGCGGATCAACCGTGCCCTGGCGCGACGGGACCGGCATTCTCACGTGACGATTGACGGAAAAGAACCTAATCATCCCGCTATCGTCAGATGGGATACGACTTGCCCCGGTTCAGCGTCATCGTCCCCGTGTTCAAGGTCCAGGCGTATCTGCAGGAGTGCCTGGAATCCGTACTCGTCCAGTCCTTCGCCGACTTCGAACTCATCGCGGTCGACGACTGCTCCCCCGACGCCTGCGGCGCGATCATCGACGAGGCAGCCGCCCGGGACCCGCGGGTCACCGCCGTGCACCTGGGCGAGAACGTCGGCCTCGGCCGCGCCCGCAACGCCGGGATCGAGCGCGCCACCGGCGACTACCTGATCTTCCTCGACAGCGACGACACCCTCGTCCCCGGCTCGCTGCGGGCGATCGCCGACCGGATCGCGGAGACGGCCGAGCCGGAACTGCTGGTCTACGACTACGCCCGTACGTACTGGTCGGGCGAGGCGGAGCGCAACGCGCGCGCCGAGCACCTCGTCCAGCAGGACCCGCAGGTCTTCAAGCTCACCGAGCGGCCCGGCCTGCTGCGGGTGCTCATGGTGGTCTGGAACAAGGCGTACCGCCGCGACTTCATCGAGCGGCACGGCTTCACCTTCCCGCCCGGCTTCTACGAGGACACCCCCTGGACCTTCCCCGCGCTGTTCTCCGCCGACACGATCGCGGTCCTGGACCGGGTCTGCGTGCACTACCGGCAGCGGCGGCAGGGCAACATCCTGGGCACCACCAGCCGGATGCACTTCGATGTCTTCGACCAGTACGACCGGGTCTTCGGCTTCCTCGACAGCCACCCCGAACACGCGCACTGGCACCCGGTCCTGTTCCGCCGGATGCTCGACCACTTCACCACCATCTTCAACACCCCCGGGCGGCTGCCGCACGGCTCCCGGCCGGAATTCTTCCGCCGCAGCCGCGCCCAGCACCGCCGCCACCACGTAGCGGGGCCGACCCTGCGCTCGCGCACAGCCGCCGCGTTCGGCCGCTCCGGGATGCGCTATCTCCTCGTACGCCTCGGCACCCGGCGCACCTTCCAGTTCCTGTGGGGCGTCAGCCAACTCCTGGAGCGGACCCGCACGCAGGCCGGCGGGCTGCGGCTCAAGCTGCGCGCCGGTCTGATGCAGGCGTACTACCGGCTCCAGCTGCGGCGGCGCGTCGACCCCTGCCTCGCGGTGTTCTCGGCCTACTGGGACCGGGGGTACGGCTGCAATCCGGCGGCGATCGAGGCGAAGGTGCGCGAGCTCGCGCCGCACATCCGCACCGCCTGGATCACCACCGCCGAGCACGCGCACACGCTGCCACTGGGCGTGCGCCGCATCGATCCGGACTCGGCCGAGTTCTGGAGCGCGCTGGCCCGCGCCGCGTACCTGGTCAACAACGTCAACTTCCCGCACCGGTACCGCAAGCGCGCCGGCCAGCTCCATCTGCAGACCCACCACGGCACCCCGCTCAAGCGCCTCGGCCTGGACCTCCAGGACTACCCGGCGGGCGCGGCCGGCATGGACTTCGACCGGCTGCTGGAGCGCGCCGACCGCTGGGACCACAGCCTGTCCGCGAACCGGCACTCGACGCTGGTCTGGGAGCGCGCCTACCCCTCGGGCTACACCACCCTCGAGTACGGCTACCCGCGCAACGACGTCTTCCAGCGGGCCGGCGCGGAGGACGTGCTGCGCATCCGCGCCGAGCTGGGCATCCCGGCCGGGGCCACCGCCGTGCTGTACGCGCCGACGCACCGCGACTACCGGCGCGGCTACGTCCCCCGGCTCGACGTGCGCCGACTGGCCCGCGCGCTGGGGCCTGACGTGGTGCTGCTCAACCGGCTGCACTACTTCTACGATCCGGCGGACACGCCGGACCCGGCGGACTCGGCAGACCGCGACGACCCGCGCGCCGGGGGCTCGCCCGAGGACGAGGGCCGGTTCGAGGCGGGCGGCACGGTCATCGACGTCTCGCAGCATCCCTCCGTGGAGGAGCTGTGCCTCGCCTCGGACGCGCTGCTCACGGACTACTCGTCGATCATGTTCGACTACGCCAACCTCGACCGCCCCATCGTCGTCCACGCCGACGACTGGGAGGTCTACCGGGCCGCGCGCGGCGTCTACTTCGACGTCACGGCCACTCCCCCCGGCCTGGTCTCCCGCTCCGAGGCTGAGCTGATCGACATCTTCTCCACCCCCGCCTGGCACGGGCCCAGGTCCGCCGAACTCCGGGCCGCCTTCCGGGCCCGGTACTGCCCGCACGACGACGGGCGCGCGGCCGAACGGGTGGTGCGCCGGCTGTTCCTGAGCCAGGACGCCGGGCTGCCCGCCGTCGTCCCGCTGGAGGCGCGCCGCCCCGCGCCCTCCCCCGCCCGCGCCCTGGAGATGGCCGCCGCGTTCTCGGTCTGCCCGCCGGTCCCCGCGGCGGAGGACGAGGCGGCGCCGATCCTCCCGTCGGGGCGCGCCACCGCCGCCGACCTCGCCTGAGCGCAGCGCCCGCGCTCGGACTCGCGCGCAGGCCATCCGGGGCCGGGGCCCGCCGCCCCGTGACGGCGGGCCGGCGGCCCCGGAAACCGCCGCTCGCCAGTACGGGTACGGGCACGGGCACGGCCGCGGGTACGAGCACGGCCGCGGGTACGAGCGGGCGCGCGGCGCTGCGGCCCGGCGCGCCGCACCCCGTCATCGGCCGCCCGCGCCCACCGCGCCCACCGCGTTCGCCGCCTCCGCGACGCGGGCCAGCTCGCCCGGGGTGAGGCCCGGATGGACGGGCAGGGACAGCAGTTCGGCCGCCGCCCGGTCCGTCTCCGGCAGCGCCGCGTGGCAGTGCTGCGCCGCGGCGGCCTCCTCGTACGACTCCAGCCGGTGGACGGGCGTGGGGCAGTGGACGGCGCTCGCCACGCCGCGCGCGAGCAGCTCGCGCCGCACGGCCTCCCGGTCGCCCGGCACCCGGACCGTGTACTGGCGGTAGACGTGCCGCGCGGCGAGCGGGAGCAGCCGGTCCATCGCGGCGGGGTGCCCGGCCAGGTGCACCGGCAGCAGGGCCGCGGTGCGCGGGCCGA
>NZ_JAYMZR010000121.1:14047-17464 GCF_035828615.1 Streptomyces sp. H27-D2
CCCGGCTCCCGGCCCCGTTCGCGCGGCGGCGCGCGGTCCAGCCGGGCAGCTTCTTCAGCTGCTCGCGGCCCACGGCGGCGGCGACGGCGGTCATCCGCAGGTCCGCGCCGAGACCCTCGTAGGCACGGCCGCCCGCTGTGACCGCTGGACCCGCTGGGCTCGCTGGGCCCGCTGTGCCTCCGCCGCGCAGCCGTCGCAGGGTGCGGGCCAGCTCCGGGTCGGCGGTGCTGACCATGCCGCCCGCGAGGGAGTGCGTGGTCCTGGCGGGGTGGAAGCTGAAGCAGCCCGCCGTGCCGAAGCTGCCGACCGGCCGGCCGTGCAACGACGCGCCGTGCGCCTGGCAGGCGTCCTCGACGACGGCCAGGCCGTGCCGTGCGGCGAGCGGGAGCAGCCGGTCCATCGCGGCGGGGTGCCCGTACAGGTGCACCGGCAGCAGGGCCGCGGTGCGCGGGCCGATCGCGGCGGCGGCCGCGTCCGGGTCCAGGCAGAAGCTGTCCGGGCGGATGTCGGCGAAGACCGGCTCGGCGCCCGCCAGGCGTACCGCGTCCGCGGTGGCCGCGAAGGCGAAGGACGGGACGACGACCTCGTCGCCCGCCCCGATGCCCAGCGCGGTCAGGGTCAGCCGGAGCGCGGAGACGCCGGAGTCGACGGCCACGCAGTACCGGCCGGAGACCAGCTCGGCGAACTCCTCCTCGAAGGCGGCGCTCTCCGCTGCCTGGACGCCCCCGCTGCCGCCCCCGCTGCCGCGAAGCACCCGTACGGCTGCGTCGATCTCTTCCTCGCCGATGACCGGCGGTGCGGCCGGGATCGGCTCGTCGAACAGCCCGAGCATGGGTGTCTCCTTCCGCGCCGCGGCCGCCAGGAGGGCGGCGGCATCGCCTCGCTGCCAACGCCGCCGCGGACCCAAAGGTTGCGGAATCAGCTTTTTGCCCACTCTGCCGGGCTATGCGCTTATTTGTTCGCCCGGTCCCACGTGGGCTCACGAGGCGCCCCGAGAGTGATCCACTCCAGCGGCCCCGCCGGCGCCCGACCCCCTCTCGCCCCCTCTCACCCCTTCCGCCCGGATTCACCCTAAAGGTGCATCGAGAGGCTAAGTCCGTATATGAACTTGTACTATCCGTTTAGTCCCATTCGTCCGCAGCGGGCCGCCCCTCAGCGACGTGGTCCCGCGCCTGCCCGAGATACGGAAGAGGCCCGTGAGCATCACCGGTGAGCAGCACGACGACCGTGCGGCGCGCGTCATGCGCCGCCTCGGCATCGAGCGCCCGCGCGGCCTGGCGGTCCTGGCGGTGCTGGCCGCCTGCCTGGTCACGATGCCGGTGGCCGCCGTGTGCAGCGCGGGCTGGGTGTTCGCCGTCGCCGGGCTGCTCGGCTACGCCGCCGACTGGTACCTGCACCACCGCGAGCCCGACCTGATGAGCCGGCTGGGACGGCTGCGGGCCGGCGTCACCATCCGGTTCCAGCTGCGCACCGTCGTGCTGATGGTGCTGCTGGTCCAGCTCGACGAGGTGGACCAGGCGTCACTGACCGCCGCCATGGTGCTGGTGCTGTGCCTGCTGGCCGCCCACTCGCTGCACGTCGCGATGATCACGACCATCCGGCGGCACCGCAGGCTCGCGGTCGCGACCCGCAACATCGACCTGAGCGCGCTGCACATCACCGACCGGCCGCCCCGGCTGCTCACCGACTGGCCCGGGCAGCGGCTGCTCCAGTACGAACTGGTCGTCCTGCTCGGCCTCGTCGGCACGCTGATCGCCGACGGCAGCGCCTGGGTGCTCGCCGGGCTGGCCGTCGCCGTCGGCGGCTGCCTGCTCACGCTGGCCGCGCTGCTCCCGTACGCCGTCCAGGCGCTGCGCTTCCCCGGTCCAGGGCGGGTGCTCGCCGAGGTCGACCGCTGGCTGGCCCGCCGCCGGCCGCAGACGGCGCTGTACTTCTCCGGCTCCCACGACTCGGCGTACCAGGTCAACATGTGGCTGGACACCATGGCCGGGCTCGGCACCCGGCCGCTGGTGATCCTGCGCGAGCGCCATCTGCTGGAGCACCTCAAGCCGACCTCGCTGCCGGTGCTGTGCGTGCCCAGCGCGGTGCACCTGATGAACCTGGACCTGTCCTCGGTGCGGGTCGCGCTCTACCCCGCCAACGTCGGCAAGAACATCCACCTGCTCCGCGTCCCCACCATCCAGCACGTCTTCGTCGGGCACGGCGACAGCGACAAGATCGCCAGCGTCAACCCGTACAGCAAGGTCTACGACGAGGTGTGGGTCGCCGGCGAGGCCGGCCGGCACCGCTACGCCGAGGCCGCCGTCGGGGTCGCGGACGCCGACGTGGTGGAGGTCGGACGGCCGCAGCTGGACGAGGTCGGCGTCGTGGACGACGGACGGCCGGAGCACCCGGTCCCGACCGTGCTGTACGCGCCGACGTGGGAGGGCTGGACGGACGAGCCGGGCAACACCTCGCTGATCCTCGCGGGCGAGAACATCGTGCGCCGGCTGCTCGCGAGCGACCCCCCGGTCCGCGTCATCTACAAGCCGCACCCCTTCACCGGCAACCGCTCCGCCCGCGCCCGCGCCGCCCACGAGCGCGTCATCGCGATGATCGCGGCTGCCAACGACGCCCGGACCGCGTCCGGCCTCTTCCCCGAACCGCGGGAGGCCGCGGCGCTGCGCGCCGGGGCGGCGCGACGCCGGGACGAGCTGGCGGACCGTATCGCCGCGCTCGAATCCCGGCTGCACCCCGGCGGCGTGGACGAGGCGGTGCTCACCCGCGACAGCGCCGTGCCCGACCCGGCGCTGCAAGCCGAGGCCGAGGAGCTGCGTGAGCAGTGGCAGCGCGCGCACTGGGAGGCGTCCGCACCCGGCGCGCACCAGGTGATCGAGGGCCCCGCGCCGAACCTGTACAACTGCTTCGACCAGGCCGACCTGCTGATCAGCGACATCTCCAGCGTGGTCTCGGACTTCATCGTCAGCCTCAAGCCGTACGCGCTCGCCGATACGGCGGAGCTGGGCGATGAGGAGTTCCGGCGGCAGAACACCGCGGCCCGCGCCGCGTATCTGCTGCGCTCGGACGCGGCCGGCGTGGACCGGCTGGTGCGGCTGTTGTTCGACCCCGCGCTGGACGAGCTGCGCACCGCCCGGCACCAGCTCAAGGCGTTCCTGCTCGGCCCGGAGGCCCCCGCGTCCACCCGGCGCTTCAACGACGCGATCGGCCTGCTCGCCGCGAAGGGCCAGGCCGTCATCCGGCTGCGCGAGCTGAACGCGCCCGAGCTGAACGCTCCCGACGCGGCCATGCCGGAGACCGGCCTCGCCGACGCCGACGTGCCCGCCCGCGAGGTGCCGAGCGCCGAGCCGGGGGCTCCGGAGCCGGGGGCCGCCGAGCCCGGAGCCGCAGCGGCCGACCTGGCCGCCGCCGGCCTCGGCC
>NZ_JAYMZR010000122.1:0-17411 GCF_035828615.1 Streptomyces sp. H27-D2
CTCGCCTCAGCGCCCGCACACCTCGGCGAGCTCGTCACCGGCGACGGTAGAAGCCAGCCCTCACGATCACATTCCAAAACCCTGCGAATCACCCCAACGAGACACCCTCAACGGATACACACCCATCGCTGATAGACGTGCCACAGCAGGGGCTTGTCCCCAAGCCCGGCCAGAGGTTTTCCGGGGAATCGTGAGGAGCCCCAGCGGCATGGGATCACCGCTATGTGGCGGAGAGGGGCAAGCTGCGAGCCGGTTGTGGCGGCGGCCAACCGGGCTTTCTCGGGACTCTCCACTGCAGCTCCTGAGTGGTCGCGAAGTGGGCAGAGTGGTCAGGCTGCGGCGCGGTGACCGGGTTGGGCCAGTGCTTGCATCTGTGCGCGCATGCCGTTCGGCAGGTCCACGGTTGGCTGCCAACCGAGAGCGGCCCGCGCTCGGCGGGAGTCGGCTCGGGTGGTCAGAACGTCGCCGTTGCGCGCGGTGTCGACGTGAACCTGGATGTCTCGGCCGACGAGACTGTTGGCGGTGTTGATCACATCGATCAGGGAGGCGTTGGCGCCGCCGCCGACGTTGACGACGCCCGTTGCTTCGGGGGCTGCGGCGGCGGCGATGGTTGCCCTGACCACGTCATCGATGTAGGTGAAGTCCCGGCGCTGGTGCCCGTCCCCGTACAGGCGCAGGGGCTGCCCGGTCATCGCGGAGCGAAGGGCGCGGTGGATGAACATGTCGGGTCGCTGGCGCGGACCGTAGACCGTGAAGTACCGCAGGGCCACGACGTTGGTCGGCGAGTCGGCGCGGGCGGCGTACGCGAGGCAGAGGTGTTCCTCGGCGAGCTTGGTGACGGCGTACGGGGAGGACGGGTGCGGGTGGTCGCTCTCCACGCTCGGGCCGCCAGAGGTTCGCCCGTAGACGCTGGAGGAGGAGGCCACGACCAGCTGGGGGACGCGCATGCGGGTGACAGCGTCCATGACGCGCTGGGTGGCGAGGATGTTGGAGCTGACGTACTCGCTGAACTGCGGTCCCCAAGAGGGCTGAACACCGGGGACGCCTGCCAGGTGGAAAACGACATCGGCGTCGAACAGGAGCGGGTCGATCGCACAGGTGAGGAGATCCGCCCCTATATGCATGTAGCTCGCGAAGCCGTGCAGCGCAGCCAAGTTGGGTGCGGCAGCGGGGTCGTTGGGGTCGCGGCGGTCCACTCCGATCACGGTGGTGCCCGACTGGAGCAGGGCGCGGGCGAGGTGGGAGCCGATGAATCCGGCCGCACCGGTCACCACCGCGCGCCGGATGCCCGGTTTAGGCGCGGCTGGAAGACTTTCGGACACGGAGGTCTCCTGGGATGGGTTGGGGCGGTCAGCTCAGTCGGGAAAGACGGTGCGGCCGTGCGTGCTGAGGGCGCGGTCGCCTTGCTCGTGACCGCGGTGGACCTCCTGGTCGAACCGAATGGAGTGGCGGTGTTGCTTGGCGAAGTAGGCGTTGCCTCGGCTGTCGATGAGGTGTAGGTACGGCGGGAGCGCCGAGTCGGCGGCGATGGTGACGGCTCCGACCGTCAGCCTGGCCAGTTCCATGCGCGGATCGTCATACGCCGTGATCACGGCGTCGGCTCCGTCGGCGTTCCGGCGCGGTGGGCGGGGTCGCCGTGGGTGGCGAACAGCGCTCGGTCGCCCTCGCGCCGGGGGACGAGGCCGGGCGGAACTGCTCCAGCGGGGCCGCCGGCCAGGTCGGCCGCGCTGCACTGGGCCCTGGCCGTGACGGACGAAGCCGAGTTCCGTGGTGATCACGCGGGGCCCTCCGGGTCGGGGCAGGGAAGCTGGTGCACCCAGCCGTAGCGGTAGCCGTGGTGACCTGCGTAGGGAGCAGTCAGAACGGAGTGGAGCGCGAGGAAGTCGTCGAGGCGCTCGCGGCGGGTGGCACCGAGCTGGACGTCGTACCGGGCGGCGGCCTGGTTGTAGTTCTCCAGGGCCGCCTCGATGGCCTCGGGGCCGATCGGACCGTGTGTCATGATCAGCGTCGCGATCAGCTTGGACAGGTCGTACCCGAACGGCGCGAGCGTCAGGTCGTCGGTGTCGACGGTGAAGACCGTGCCGTCCTCGGTGATCACGAAGTTGCGCGGATTGCTGTCCTTGTAGAAGGCCGCGGGCCCCTCGGCTGATCGCTCCAGCAACGTCAGCATGACGTGCAAGGCGGTCGCGTCCGGCAGATAGCCCTGTTCCAGCCGTCTGCGCAGGGCGACTTCGCGGCAGGAGAGGAAGCCGCCGAACGGGCTGCCGTCACGGAAGGCATGCGGCATGTTCAGCTGCGCGCGGTGCAGGTCACTTGCCCAGGCGGCGCCGTGGGCGTCACCCAGGAGTCCGGCCAACCTCAGCAGGTCCTCCCTCACAGCGCGGCGGCCGTCGATGTGCTCGAAGGTCAGGCTGGTCGGGCCGACGACTCGCAAGGCCGGTTGCCGCAGCGGCTCGGCGTGGGCGGCGAGCCAGCCGTAGTGCCGGGCGGCGGCGGCCGTCGCCGCGGGGGTGTCGTAGTGCTTGGTGAACTGGGTGAGCATCACGCGGGCCCTCCCCGCCTGCGGGCCACGACGTACGTGATGACCGAACTGGTGGATACGGGCTGGTCCGGGTGCCACTCGCGCAGCGTCGCTGCGAGCGCGCGGGGGTTTCCGTAGAGATCGGGGGCGAGGTCGTACTTGGGGTTGGTGACCAGGTACTGGGCGGCGTGGTCGAGGTCGTGGAAGGTGAAGATGTGCTCCTCGTGCTCGACCGCGACCACGCCCAGTGCCGTCTTGGCGAGGTCGGCGAGGTTGCCGCTGTGTGCTGCGGTGTAGAGGCTCTCGTGCTGCTGGGCGTGCGGGTCGAGGCCGGCGGTGGCGACCAGTGCGTCCATCTCGCGGTAGCTGTCGAGCTCTTTGGTCACCAGAACGGCGAGCCCACCGGGGGCCAGGACACGGGCGATCTCGGCGATGGCCCGCTCGGGGTGGGGCGAGTGATAGAGGCAGAACGCGGCGACGGCCAATGCGCACGACTCATCGGGCAAGGGCAGCTGGTGGAAGTCTCCTTGGAGGAAAGCCACCTGGATTCCGGGCAGGCACCCGACTCGCCTGCGGGCTTCGTTCACCAGCACGAGCGAGGCATCGAGGCCGACGAGCCGGTTCGGTTTCAGGCGCTCGGCCAGGACGCGACTGCCGGTGCCGCGCCCGCAGCCGATGTCCACCACCAGCTCAAGACGCCCGTCGGTCGCAGTTCGGTGTGTGGCGACCAGCTCGACGATGGTCACAGGCACGGGGAGACCGGCGGTCTTGGCCCGCAGCAGCGCGCCGGAGCGCGCGGCCGGCCGGGTGACATTGCCGTACAGGTCGCCCTGCCGGTCAGGGTCGAGGAAGGGGTTGGTAGAGATCACGCGCCGCACCCCCAGCGGGAGTGCGGGGTGCTCAGGAGTGCTGGGCGGCGAGCTGCTGCAACCAGCGGCGTGTGTGCCGACGGCTCGTGAGGAGTACCACTTCGGCGTGCCCGGCGGCGAACTCTTCGATCTTCATCATGACGCGCGGTCGCATCTTGCGCCGGTACGTCGCCACGTACTTGATCACGCCCCAGTGGATGCGGTTGTGCACTCCATTGCCCTTGTGCCCGGCACCGTGCCGGATCTGCCGGGAGACGATCCCCCACAGCGCGGCCGGAGTCGAGACGTCCATCAGCACCACGGTGTCGCAGGCTTCGAGCCTGATCTGGAGCGTGGAGTTGTAGTTGCCGTCGATGACCCACCTCGGCTTCGCGACCAGGCCACGCTGCACCTCGGAGAATTTCTCCATCGGCAACGCGTTCCACTCGTCGTCGTAGAACGCGGCGTCCAAGTGCGTCACCGGCGCGTCCAGGATCTTCCCCACCTGGCGGGCCAGATACGATTTGCCGCTGCCTCCGCAGCCGACGATGGCGACTTTCTTCATGGTGCTCCACCCTAGGGGTGTGTGGATGTCCGGACGGCAGCGCCGCCGGGACACGTACAGATGATGCGGGTGTGACCGCCCGAGTGATCAGATGCATCAGGCCACTCCCATGGTGACTGCCCGGCTATTGGTGACCTTGTCCAGGACGATTTCCAGCGCGTCGACCTGCCGGCTGAGACGGAAGAGCTCCAGGCGGCCGAGGCATTCGGAGATCAGCTCGGCGTGCTGCCGGCTGCCCGCGATCTCTTGCAGGTGCCGCAGTTTCCGGATCACCTGGCTGCCGCCGCGTACGACGAGGGCGGGCGGCACGAACTTCTCGACGTGCCGGATGCCGGCCGGGGCCAGCGGCAGGCATCCGGCGAGGACTGCTTCGAAGAGCCGCTGAGTCATCTGGCCGGCCTCGGCGTACCGCTTCGGTAGCAGCAGCAAGGTCGCCAAGGTGCCGTGGTAGAGCCGGGTCACGTCGGCGAAGGGGAGACGCCCGAGAAAGGTGACATGCGGCCAGCGCCCGGTATCCGGCCATTTACCTGCGACCAGGTGCTCGAAGCACGCGGCTGCCGGGGCGAAGAAGCGGTCGAATTCCTCGTCGCGGTCGTACTGGTTGCCGACGTAGCCGAGCGGGTTCTCCCGCGGCATGGCGGCCAGCTGGTCCGGGTCGGCGTGGTCGAGCAGCCCGTCGGCGGCCGGGAAGAGCAGACTGTGGGCACCGGGTGTCTGCGAGCGCGCCGCCTCGCAGACCTCGACGTGGGCGGTGCGCCGCCAGTCGCTGTCAGCGCTCAGTGTCCGGTCTTTGTCCCAGATGACCGTCGGGGTGCGGCGCTGCACGGTGTAGCGGTGGATGAGTTCGTTCTGCCGGTGCAGATCGCAGGTGTGGCCTTCAGTGCCGCACGGCGTGGTGTTGCGTCCCGCGATGTCCCAGCGCCATTCGACGAACAGCACGTCGATGTCGGGGATGCCGGCGTGGAAGGAGTACGCGCCGCCGAGGTCGTCCCCGGCTTCGCGGCGGTCTCGGTCGGCCTGGAGGAAGACGAGGTCGTGACCGCGGGCGATGAGGGCGTCGATCAGCGGTCGGCGGTGGCTGCGGCCTCCGTCGGGGGTGTCGGTGACCCCGTTGCCGAGGAAGCCCCAGAAGCTGTATCCGATCCTCATTTGGTGATCCACCGCCCTTCCAGCAACAGGGCGTCGAGCCCGGAGCCGGCCAGGCAGTCCAGTGCCATGTCCGGGGTGCCGCAGATGGGCTTGCCTTTGACGTTGAGCGAGGTGTTGATCAGGACGGGGACTCCTGTACGACGGGCGAACGCCTCCAGGACCTCGTGCAGAAAGGGGTTCTGGCCAGCGGTGACGGTCTGCAGACGCGCGGTGCCGTTCGCGTGGACGATCGCGGGGATACGGTCGCGGGCGACGTCGGTCACCCGAGAGGCCATGGACATGTAGGGCGCATCCTGGCCAAGGGCGAAGAACTCCCCGGCGCGGGCGGCGGTGACCACGGGTGCGAACGGGCGGAACGGTTCGCGGAACTTCACCGTCGCGTTCAGCCGCTCGACGATCCCGGCTTCCAGAGGTGAGGCGAGGATGGAACGGTTCCCCAGTGCGCGGGGCCCGGCCTCGACCGCGCCCTGGAACAGGCCGACGATCTTTCCGTGCGCCAGCTGGTCCGCCAGGAACTCCGCGACCTCTACGCTCAGGAGCTTCTGTTGGAGTCCGGGCCACGGGGTGAGATCAAGGGCCGGCTCCGGGAACGACGGGCCGAGGTAGCAGGCGCGGGCGATCCCGGACAGCGGACGTCTGCTGCCGCTGTCGGCGTATACGGCGACTGCGGCGCCGAGGGCGGTGCCGGCGTCGCCCGGGGCCGGGGGGACGAAGACCTCGTCGAAGATGCTCGCTTCGATGATCCGGCCGACGCTGACGCAGTTGGTAGCCACCCCACCGCCCAGGCAGAGTCGCTGCGAGCCGGTGAGCGCTCGGGCCCGCCAGGCGAGGTGCAGCATGATCTGCTCGGTGCGCTCCTGGAGGGCGGCGGCCACGTCCCGGTGCGTTTGGCCGACTCGCTCGTTGGCGTGCCGGGGTGGGCACGTCTCGGTGGCCAACCGCGGGGAGGTTCGGGCGTACCCCGAAGTGAGTACGCGTGGCGGAAAGTAGGCCGGGTCCAAGGCGAAGCCGGTGGCCGTCGTACGGACAGCGCGAGCGAAGATGTGCCGGAACCGGGACGGGTCGCCGAGCGCGGCGAGCGCCATGACGGTGCCTTCTTCGTCGCCGCGCCGCCAGCCGAGGTGTTCGGTGACCGCTCCGTACATGTAGCCCAGCGAGGCCGGGTCGTAGAGCGCCTCCAGCGTGCGGGTGACGGGGCGTCCCACCTGGCGCGCGTGGGCGATGGTGGTGGTCTGCCGCTCGCCGAGGCTGTCGACGACGAGAACTGCGGACTCGTCCCATCCCGAGGCGGCGAAGGCTGCCAGCTGATGGGCGCGGTGATGCCGTACGGGGGTGACCTGGGCTCCGGGGAACTGCCTGCCGAGAGACTGCAGACGGCGTTGGGTGCGCACAGCGACCTTGGCGAACCCGGCAGCACGTGGCAGGGCACGGCTTCGGGTCGTCCGGGAGAGTGCGAAGCGCAGGGCAGCGGGGGTCTCGGCGAGGTAGCGGACGGGCTGGAAGTTGTACGCGACGGCATCGACATCCCCGGGCTTGATGTCGGCCTTGCCCAGTAGCCACTCCACGGCGTGGTGGGGGTACGAGCGGGTGTGCTTCTTCTGGGAGAGACGTTCCTCCTCCACGAATCCCACCAGTTCGCCCTCCACCAGGAGCGCTGCGGAGGAATCATGGGTGAAGGAGCACAGCCCCAGGAGAATGGCAGGGGCGTGATCCATAGCGCGCGTCACCGCGTGCCCGTTGCCGTCAGCCGGGTTGGGGAGATGCCGGTGCGGCGGGTCAGCTCGTCGTACCAGGCGGTCATGGCTTCGCCGAGCGGCCCCTTGGTACCGTCAGCGATTCGGCGTGCTCGATCCCTCGCCCCGCTCTTCCAGAGCCGATAGCTGCGCAGCGTCTCGGCCATCGCCTCCCAGCCCGGATGCCCGGTCTCATCACGGGCCTCGACGCGGTCGAGGAGCTCGTCGAACCCCTCCCACGGTGTGGCCAGTTCAGGCATCGCGGCGCTCGATGCGACGTCGGTCAGCGCGTCGGCCTTCTCGATGTCGCGCTCATAAATGTGCAGGGAGTCGACGTGGTGGTGGTACTCACCGAGGTCGGCGTCCAGCCAGCCAGCCGGCCACCAGCTCGTGGAGCGTGGTGAAGAAGAACAGGTCGTACGGCATGCCTATCCACACGTCCTGGCTGCGCATGGTGGTCGACATGTGGAGGCGCCCACCGCGCAGGTGGAAGCGGAAGCCGAGCGTGCAGGGGACGTCCTTGTGCCCAGCCGAATCCCGCACGGGGTCGTAGAGCTGGATGGTCGCCCGTCGGGAGTCGGGGTCGGCCTTCAGGATGTCGACGACGCGGCGAAGCTGGTCGATCTCGCCTGCCCAGTTCCGCATCCGGGGGCCGTACGCGCCGCGCAGGATGCCGTCGTCGGCGTACTGCCTCAGCCGCGCGTTGTAGTCGAAGATCCACGGGGCATCCGTGCCGGAGAGAATCCACACGGTCTCGGCGACGGCAAAAGCAGGGTTGAGGACGCGGGCGGGCGGCGCGACGAGGAGCCGGGCCCGTGGCTCGGTCAGCTTCATGCTGGCGTCGAAGACCTCGCGCGTGGCCATCTCCCGCGGGCTGACCCTTCTACCGTCCTTGGCCAACCTCGCCGCGCCAGTGAAGAGTTCGGCGACACTGTCACCCGAGAGCGTGATCGTCATGGCACATCCGTCCCTTGAGCTGAGTGATGAGGCGCTGAACCATCGATCAGCGCGTTGACGACGACGTCCGCGACAGCACCCGCGCTGCGTCCGTCCCAACGACAGATCGCTTCCCTGGCCGCTGCCGGCACGCGTACGGCCCTCGGCGACTCGTCGATCCGTGTCAGAGCCGTGGTGATGTCCTGACTGGAGGTGCAGCACTGTGCGGCTCCGTGGTCGGCGAGCCGGAGGGTGCGCGTCACGGGGAGAACGAGTTCCAGTACGGGCACCCCGAGGAGCAGGGCTTCGATCCCGCAGGTCGACGATGCGCTGATGAGAGCGTCCGCGCCCGCCAGGCAGCCGCGCGCCCCTACCTCCGGGGCGGCCAGGGCCGCGACGACGCCGTTCGTCGCGTCGAAGAGTGCGGAGAGCGGCTGGGCGCTCTGCGCGGGGTGCGGAGCGATGACAAGGCCCCAGCGGTCCTGCGCGTGCCGTAGTCCCTCGGCCAGAACCTCGACCTGGCCGAGGAGCCGCTGCTCAGTGAACGGCTG
Source organism: Streptomyces sp. H27-D2 (assembly GCF_035828615.1). NCBI lineage: Bacteria > Bacillati > Actinomycetota > Actinomycetes > Kitasatosporales > Streptomycetaceae > Streptomyces > Streptomyces sp. H27-D2. The sequence continues at coordinate 8,304 of NZ_JAYMZR010000122.1, forward strand.
GCACGCCCACACCACGATCTTCGGCGGCACCGCACCCGCCCGCTGCCGCAACATCCCTTGTAGGTAGGAGCGTTGGCTGCGGCGGTCAACCTGAACAAGCGGGTCGAAGCGCGGCTGGCCGACGACGTACGTACGGGCGTCAACGCGTCGAGTCCACGTGTGCGCGGTGCGCACGTCGCGCGACCCCATCACAGCGATATGTCGACAGTGCTGTGCGCGCCAGGAGATCTGCCCTTCGACCCACGCGCCGTGCTGGACATACACGGTGTCCGCGGCGGCTCGCTCGGCCGCTCGGACAGCGAGGACACCGAGCGGGCTCGTGTCGTTGCTGCACAGAAGCACCCGGCTGCGCAGTTGCCCGAGAACGGCGTCGAGCCACTGTTCGACGTGCAGCGCTGCCGTCCACGACGGCTGAGTGCACCCTGCGCTGCGCACAAGCACCTGGGCAGCGAGCATCGCCAGTCGGGCGAGGCTGACCTCATGCCGCCCCACCCACGCGATGTGTTCCTCCACGGGCAGGGCCAGGTTCTGGGTGGCCACCCCTCCCTGGCGGTCCAGGACTTCTCTCGGCAGCCGAATCACGGTGACGCCGGCGCCCGAGTCATCGGGGAAGCGTTGGCCGGCCTCGGAGGCCATGTCCATGACGGTGCTCTCCAGCCCTCGGCCGGACAGTACGGAGAGGACCGGCAGCAGGGTCTCTGCGTGACGGGAACTCCAGGAGACCGCGCTTACGGGCGTGGGGGCAGTCAGGGGCGGCGGCCGCACCGGATCATCGGGCACGCTGCCAGCCATCACGAACTGCTCGGGCTCACCACGCCCGAGCAGGAAGGAGAGGCCGCTCTCGGACACGTCGTACGCGACATAGCCGAAGGACGCGCTGTTCTTGGCAACGACCAGATTCTCGGCCGCGCAGGGCTCCGGGTCGGCCGGCACCTCCCCCAGTAGCAGGAGCCGCCTCACTACGCGGGTGACGAGTCGGCGAACCGGTACGTGGTGGGCCTCCAGCCAACTCACGCCGCTTGCCGTCACGAACGCGCCGCCGTACTCATCTTCCAAAGCGAGCATCAGAGTCTCAACGACCTGGTCGAGGTCATACGCGTTCATACCGGGCTTCTCATCAGCGCGGCTCGGCCCCGGGACTGCTCGCCGACGAAGGTCTGGGCGAGGGCGCTTCGCTTCGCGACGCTCACAGGAGGCTCCCTTCCACGAAAGGAGCTGGCGTGCGGTTCCCTTCGAGGAGCCGGAGGAGGTCTATCGGGGCACGTGCAACCGGGGGCGCCGGACTTCCTGGGTCGCCATAGCCCCAGGCCGCGTGAACGAACGGCACCCCGGCCCGACGAGCGCATTCTCGGTCGACCGCCATATCGCCCACATACGTCGCGGATGCTGGGTCGGTGGCAAGGTCGACCAGGGCGAGCAGCAGCGTGTCCGGGGCCGGCTTGCCGCGTCCAGGGCCGCTGGGGGTTCGGATGGCGGCGAAGGGACAGCTGAGTCGTGCCAGCAGCGGGGCGGCTCGCGCAAGAGGCCTGGACGTCACGACCGCGAGCAGCCACTCGGCGTCGGCGAACGCGTGAAGCACGTCCTCCACACCGTTGAAGGGCCGAGCCAGGTCGGAGGCAGTCTTCGACGCCTCCGTGTATGTCGCGTGGATACGGTCAGCCTCGGCAAGACCCAGGAGCTTCATGATGTCGCCGAACGGCCGGCCGAGGTGCTGCTCGTACGTTTCGAAGGGCACGTCGATGCTGTGGCACTCGCGCACCGCGCGCCACGCCTCCCGCATGACGGGGAGTGTGTCGAGCAGGACGCCGTCGAGGTCGAGGACCAGCGCCCGCCCGGCTGGGGACGCCATCACCGGGATCGCATCCCCTCGTCGGCACCGAGGATCTGCCAGCGTGACTGTACGGACATGGTGAGCACCTCCAACGTCGATGCGTATGGGAGTGGGGTGGTGCGGTGCGGTGCGGTGCCGTTCAGATCATGGAGCGGGTACGCGGCGTTGCAGGAAGGCCAGCACTCTCTTGCCGCTTCCGTCCTCATGGAGACGAGCTGTCCACGCGTCGGCCTCCGCTTCTACGAGGAGCAGACCCCGACCGTCGAGATCGCCCTCCGCGCCCTCCGCTCCGACAGGGGCAACAGGCGGCACCGAGGAGTTGTCCTCCAGCTCGATGCCCACCACCCCGTCCTGGAGGGTGAGCGTCAGCGTGATGAGTTCGACTTCTTTCTCGGGCTGCGTCCGACCGTGGCGCCGTGCGTTCGTGGCGAGTTCGCTGACGATGAGCAACGCCCGGTCAGCCAGGTCTTCGAGGTCCCAATCCGCGAGCCGCTGTCGTGCGAAGAAGCGTGCCGCGCCGGGGGCGAGGTCGTCGGAGGCCAGCGTGAGGCTTTCCCGATGTTCGGGAAATTCGCTGGCGGACTCAAACGCGAGGAGCGTGGTCATCGGGTCCGCCCCCATCACCGGAGTCGCCGGAGCCCGTCAAGGACACGGCGGCACAGCTCAACGGGTACCTGTGCGGCCTTCTCCGGTCGGCGGTCTCCCAGGTGAGCGCCTCTGGTTCGTCGCAGAGGAGGTCCTTCGCGTCCCGGTTCCGAACTGCCGCTCGCGCGCGCGTGTCCTTCGGGCATCATCAGGCGACCTCCAACGTCAGGGGTAGTGCGGCGGCGGCCGGGTCGACGGCGAATCCGTCGGGTACGGCGAAGCGCGGTTCGCCGAGGGCGCGCAAGAACCGTCGATCGCCGGAAAACCGGGTACGGGCGTGAAGCCAGCGCTCGTTGTCAACCAGGTACGCCTGACCGACGGCGAGGCTGAGCTTGTGCTGGTTGCGGATGATGGCGTCGCGAAGGTCCGGGACATGACGCGCGACGAGCGGACTCCACCGGGCGAGATCGTCCTGTCGCAGTCGCACGCTCACCCGGCCCCCGCGATGCACCGTGAACACCTGCGAGGGATGGCCGTCGCCGGTGCCGAAGTAGGCCGTTCGCGGCTTCGCCAGCATCACGGCGGCCTCGGGGGACCACACGGAGAGGTCAGCGTGTGCGGCCCGGCCATCGGTCAGAAGGCATTCGCCGCCCCTATCCGCCGTCTGTTCACACACCATCAACATCAACCGCGGCGGCACAGGTACACCGGCTCGTTCGGTGTGCGGGGCCAATTCGCCATTGCCGAGGCCGGCGAACCCGATGCGCCGATCGTGGCGGTGGGTGTCACGGATGCTGGTCAGACCATCCGGGTCGCTGTCCCTGTGCGACCGGACGGCCATGATGCGCGAGGCGAACGCCAGAACCGCACTGCGGGTGAACAGGCCGTCCACCGTCACGATCCCGTCGTCTCGCAGTTGCGCGGCGATGAGCCCTTCGGCCCGAGCGGAGGTGTGGTCCACGTGATGTGCCATGAACAGTTCTACGGGCTGAGCTATCGCTTCACGCACTCTCGAGCTCCCTCGTCGGTGATCGGTGATGCCACTGTCGGGACAGGCGGGTACTGCGGTAAAGCGACAGATTGTCGACTCGGGTAATTCGCCTCGCCGGACCGGTCTTTGTGGGTCGCGTGCTACGTTCCGAAGGTCCGGGTCGCACATCGCAGGACGAGGTTCCGCATGCCGTACAAGCCGCCTGTCTGGCCCGTCTCCGTCAAGGGCGTCGCCCTTGACGCCCAGGACCGTGTGCTGCTGTTGAAGAACGAACGCCAGGAGTGGGAACTGCCGGGCGGACGGCTGGAGATCGGCGACGAAGCCGATGGCGTCCTCGCGGATGAGAGTCCCGAGCGGGCCGTGGAACGCGAGCTTCAAGAGGAGACCGGCTGGGAGGTAAAGGCTGGTCCGCTCATTGATGGGGGCGTCTGGCTCTACGAGCCCATCCCCGGCCGACGCGTCCTGATCGTCACGTACGGCTGCGCGGTGCTGACTCCCGACCGGACCCCCGTCCTCAGCCACGAGCACAAGCAGATCGGGCTCTTCGCCGCCGACGAGGTTCCCCTGCTGAACATGCCGCAGGGCTACAAGCAGTCGATCGCGGCCTGGTACGGACGGATGTAGCCGGGCATGGACGGGGAGCGTGTGGCAAGTCGAGACAACGCAGACAGCACTGCCGCCCTCAACGGACCGTCGGCTCAGCACGCCCTGTGGCACTGGGCCACTCCACAGGCCCAGCTCCTCCTCGCAGCCGGCGACCTGGGGGCGATCCTTCGCTTCTACCGCGCTGTGCACGGACTCAACCAGACCGAGCTCGGCCATCAGCTCGGCTACGACAAGACGTACATCTCCGCTGTTGAGGTAGGGAAACGGCGCTTGGACGACGTGGGCTCGCGCCGACGCATCTGCGAGCGACTGCGGCTGCCACCACATGCCCTGGGCATTACCGACCCGGCGGACAGCGACCACCGAGCGATGCTCCAGTTCGGCGAATCCACCCTTCGGCTCGCCGAGATCGCCCGCCAGTCCGGCCACGCTTCCGCCGCCGTGGCAGAACTGTGGCCCCTGGTCGCCCGCTTGGAGGCACGGTTCGAGGACGGGCACACCGAGCGGGACGTCCTGCGTCTCCTCGCCCGCGCCCGCGTCGGTCTGGGGGTCGCCCTGGGCAACGTCCTGCCGGAGGAACGGCTGAGTACCGCAGCGCACTGGACGGCCAAGAGCCTGCACATCGCCCGGCACTTCGAGGACCCGGGCTTCCTCTCGTACGTCCTGCGGATGCACGGCAACGAGCTGCGGAAAGCGCACCTGCGCGGGGCTGCCGTGGACCGGCTGTGCCGCGCCGCAGCCCTGGCTCCGGACCTTGACGCCCGAGCCGCTGTGCTGCCCCTCCTCGCCCGCGCCTCCGGCACCATCGGCGACCTCCAGATGTTCGACCGGGCCACGAAGGAGAGCGGTGAACTCCTGGACTCGGTGGAGCACACCAGTCTGTTCAATCCGTTCGCGCTCCACGAGATTCGGCTGCGCGGTCTCGTCGCCACGGGCCGCCCGGCAGAGGCCATCCGGCTGGCGGACAGCAGTCCCGCACCCACGATGACCGTCGCCCCGCAGTGGCGCGTCATCGAGTTGGTGACGGTCGCCCACGTACGGCTTCTCGCCGATGACCGCAATGGAGCCGCCGAGTCGCTGACCGTCGCGGTCCGGGAGGCTGTGACGCAGCGCCTGCCGCATCAGCTCCAACGCGTCGTACGAACCGCGGGCGGCCACCTGCCCGCCGTCAGGGACCTCGCATCGCAGGCCCTGGGCCTGTTGCGGCAGGAGATGGCCGCATAGCTCGGTGCGGTCCGCCATCGTTCCCCCTTTTCCGGAAGTGGTGTGGGGGAAGAGTTCGCCGGAAGGCCCCTGCGCATCAACCGCGTTGTACGCACCGGTGAGCGGCAACCGGTGATCCGCTCACCGGTTCTGGACGCGACCGGTGAGACCGTCACCGGTTTCCAGCGCCTGCGGGTGGTCGGCTCACTACGATCGATGGATCATCCGATGCGGCTGAGGAGGCGAGAGCGATGTCGACCCGGCACGGTTCACGTTGTGCGGCGCGGTGGCGCGAGCGCGCTGACGGAGCAGGATGGCCAGCTGGCCGGCTCGTGGACGAGATCGCCCAGTGCTGTTCGGTGTCCCGCCTCCGCGGGCATCGCCTCGCTCACGGCTGGACGCTCGTCCAGGCCGTACAGCAGTTCCAAGCGTTGTGCGCCACACAGGAACGTGCCGGACCGCGGCTCGATCCCGACCAGTTGCGGGTCTGGGAGACCAAGCCCGATCGTCGGCCTCAGGCCAGCACCACCGATCTGTTGTGCAGGCTCTATCGCTGCAATGCCCGCGACCTCGGTCTGGAGGCGGCAGGCGATTACAGCCGTGCCGGCGCTCTCGTCCCAGCGAACGCGACGGAGCTGCCACCGCCCTCTCCGGTAACGGCATCGGGCCCCGCGTCCGACTGGCTGGAGGACATCCGCAGGGGCGTCGACCGAACCCTTGCGATGGGAAGCGTCACCACCGGGCAGCTCGACCTGCTCGACGAGCGGCTACTGCTGCACCGTCGGCAGTACATCATCAGCCCTCCGCAGCAGATGCTCACGGAGTTGATCGAAGACCTCCGTGAGGTGCAGCTCTTGGCCGGGGACCGACAGCCCGCGTCGGTCCAGCTGCGTCTCTCCGAAATGACCGCGGTACTGGCGACCCTGGTCGCCGACGCGCTGATGAAACTGGGCAGCCTCCGGCAGGCCGGCGGATGGTATGCCACCGCGCTGTCAGCCGCCGACGACAGCGGCCGACGAGACCTGCGGGCCCGCGTACGCGTCCAGGCGGCGATGCTTCCGTACTACTACGGCCCCCTGGATCGCGCGGTCCAGCTCGCCTACGAGGCACGGCTACTCGTACAGAACCGGCCCACGCAGACAGGGGCCTTCGCGGCGGCGGCCGAAGCCCGCGCACGGGCACGGAGCGGCGACACGGCAGGTGCGGAGCGGGCGATGCGCGTGGCCCAGGAGGTGTTCACCGCCGCCGAGCACCCCGCTGAGCTGGACGCATGGGCCTTCCCGGAGCGGCGCCTGCTGCTGTACCTCAGCGGCGCACTCACCTACCTGGGGCAGACGCGCCGGGCACGAGAAGTCCAAAGCCACGCCCATAGCCTCTACGCCGGGGTCAACGGCAGCATCGATCCGGCCCTGCTCCGCATCGAGGGAGCGATCTGCCTCGCCCGCGAACGCCACCTCAACGAAGCCTGTGAACTCGCCGGCCGCGCCTTCCTGAACGTCCCGGCGGGCCATCGCACGCAGATCCTGGAAGCCAGGGTCCGCGATGTGATCGAGGCGGTCCCCCGGCCGATGCGCTCCTCGCGTTCCGCACGCGAGCTCGACGAGATCCTCGCCCTGCCCACCGGGGCGATGTGACAGCAGGACCTGCGATCGTTCAGCCTTGCCCTATGACTGCACCGATCCACGGCGGCTTCACCGAATCCGAGATGCTCGCCATCCTTGAACGCGGGTGCGCGGCAGCCGGGTTGGATTCCGCCGGGGCCGTTCTCATGCGCGGCCAGACGAACGCGGTGATACGACTCGCGAGCCGGCCCGTCGTGGTGAAGATCGCCCGGAAGGGCACCCCGGTCGACGAGGTCGCGCGCACCGTGACGTTCGTCCGTTGGCTGATGGACCTAGGGTTCCCCACCGTCCCCCTCCACCGACCGGACCTCCAGCCGGTCGTGGCCGACGGAAACGCGATCTCGCTCTGGACCTACCTGCCCCAGCCCGACAGGACCGTGCCGGCGCAGGCCCTCGCCAAGCCGCTCAACATCCTCCACAGCCTCAGCGAACCACCGGTCGCCCTCAAACCGCTCGACGTATGCGGAGCCATCCGCCGCTCGCTGAGCCGCACCACCACACTGTCGCAGGAAGACCTGCTCTATCTCCATCAGCGTGCCGATGTGCTGGAGCGACGACTTGGTTCGGTCAGTTACGAACTCCAGGAATCTGTGCTCCAGGGCGACCCTCAGCATGGCAACGCCCTGCATGACGGGCACCGCGCCGTGCTCTGCGACTGGGACAGCATCGCGGTCGGCCACCCGGAATGGGACCTGGTGACCGTCGAGGTGCACTGCCGTCGATTCGGCTACGGCAACGCGCACTACGCGGACTTCGCCGAGGCATACGGCTGGGACGTCACACAGTGGGCCGGGTATCCGGTCCTCCGCGACCTGCGCGAACTACGCATGATCACGACCAACGCCCGGAAGGCCACCCACGAGCCCGCCAAAGCCGCCGAAGTCGTACGGCGCATCCACGGATTCCGGGCGGGGGACCTCAGCCTGGAGTGGAACATCCTCTAGAGATCGGAACACCCCCGCGCCGGCGGGGAGGACGACCCGACGAGGCCGCCGCGCATCTGCGACGGCGGAACACCCCCGCGCCGGCGGGGAGGACCGTAGTTGACCCCGGCGGGCAGGACGCCGGCCTTGGGATCCCATAGGTGCACCATGTCCACGTCCCGCCGTTCGGAGTGTTCCTCGTCCTGGTCCGGGCCGCCGGGGGTGAGGAGGGCTTGGATGTCCGCGACGATGCGGGGCAGCAGGCGGAAGAGGCGGAGTCCTTCGCGGAACTTGCGGCGGGCTTCGGCGTCCGGGGCGGCCGACTGGTTGAGGGAGAAGGCGATGGGCAGCGTGGTCTCGGCTTTGTAGAGGTCGGCGATGTCGTAGACGAAGGCGTGCTGGGTGCCGGCGTGTACGAAGCCGAGCGCCGGTGAGTAGCCGAGGGCCAGGAGGGCGGCGTGGACGATGCCGTACAGGCAGGTGTTGGCTGCGGACAGGGCGAGGTTGACGGGGTCCTGGGTGTGCCATTGGTCGGGGTGGTAGTTGCGGCGGAAGCGGCCGACGCCGTGTTGGTCGGCGAGGATGCGGTAGAGGGCCTTAATGCGCTGGCCTTCCATGCCGCGGAGTTGGGCGATGGTGGTGCCGTCGGGGACGTCGTCGTCGAAGCGTTTTTCGTACATGCGGATGGCGACGTCGAGGCGTTGGTCGGGGTCGGCCCAGGCGTGGACTTGTTGTTCGAGCCAGTGGGTGGTCAGGGAGTCGGGCAGGATGCCTGCGTAGGCGCGTACGCCTCCTGATCCGGTGCATACGACGCTGGTTCCGTGGCGGGCCAGGGTGGTCAGGGCGCGGGTGGTGACGGACACGCCAGGGCCCAGGAGCAGGCAGGTCAGGGATGCGGTGGGGACGTAGACGGTGTCGGTGCGTGCGTCGTTGACCTGGATCTGGGCGCAGACTCCGGTGTCGTCCTGGACCAGGCGGACCATGTCGAGGTAGAGGAAGGACAGGGAGTCGGCTACGCGCGGGAGCATGGCCAGGGTGGGGGCGGCGAGTCGGGCGCGGGCGTTGTCGCCGTTGCGGGGTGCGCTCATGCGGTGGCTGCGGGGGCGAGGCTGAGAGGGTGTTCTGCGAGTGCTCGGCGGACTCGCAGTACTTGAGGCGGGTTGTCCGGTTTCGGGGCTTCACGGCGGGTCGGATATGCGGTGCCCTGGTGGGCATGGACGGGCGCGAGCCGTACCCGAGTGACGTGTCGGATGAGGCATGGGAGCTGATCCGGCCGGTCATTGCGGCGTGGAAGGCGAAGCATCCTTCGGTCAGCGGGCACGAGGGCAACTACGGCATGCGGGAGAT
>NZ_JAYMZR010000123.1:0-17392 GCF_035828615.1 Streptomyces sp. H27-D2
GCCGTGAGCGGCGGGGTCGCCGGCGTCGCCGCGCTCACCCTCGCCGGGTGCGGCGGCCCAGCCCCCGCGACCGACGCCCAGGGCGGCGGCAAGCCCGTCCGCGGCGGCCGGGTGCGGGCCGCCTTCGCAGGCGGCGGCGCGAACGAGACCCTCGACCCGCATCTGGCGAACCTGTTCGTCGACGCGGCCCGCGCCAAGGCCCTCTTCGACAAACTCGCCGACGCCGGGGCCGACATGTCCGCCCGGCCGAGGCTCGCCGAGCGCTGGGAGGCGAACGCCGGGCTCGACCGCTGGAGGATCACGCTGCGCGAGGCGACCTGGCACAACGGCAAGCCGGTCACCGCGGCGGACGTGCTTCACAGCTACCGCCGCATCGCGGACCCCGACAAGACCTTCCGGGCCAAGGCGTCGCTGGAACCCATCGACGTGGACGCGAGCCGGGCCCTCGACGCGCGGACCGTCGAGTTCCGGCTCAAGCGCCCGTACGCCGAATTCCCCAACGTACTGGCCGCGTTCGGCGCGTACATCGTGCCCGACGGAGCCGACGACTTCGCCGCACCGGTCGGCTCGGGACCGTTCCGCTTCGTGTCCTTCGTGCCGGGCCGTTCCCTCGCCGTCAAGCGCAACGACGACTACTGGGACGGCGCGCCGCATCTGGACACCCTCGAATTCGTGATCGCCAACGAGGAGTCCGCGCGGATCAACGCGCTCATCGGCGGGCAGGTCGAGTACGCCCACGAGTTGAGCCCCACCACCGCCCGCGCCCAGGAGAACGCCGGCCGGGTGACGATCATCCGGCTCGCGGGCAGCGGCATGCAGGCGTTCGCGATGAAGACCGACCGGGCGCCCTTCGACGACAAGCGGGTGCGAGAGGCGTTCTGCCTGATCGCCGACCGCGAGGAGCTGGTGCAGGGCGCGCTGTCCGGGGCGGGGGAGGTGGGCAACGACCTCTTCGGCAAGGGCTACCAGTACTACGCCAAGGATCTGCCGCAGCGCGAACAGGACCTGAAGCGGGCCCGGAAGCTGCTGCGCGAGGCCGGGCACGACAAGCTCACCGTCACCCTCGACACCTCCACCGTCGCCGCCGGATTCGTCGAGTCCGCCGGGATCTTCAAGGACCAGGCCGCGAAGGCGGGCGTGAGCGTCAAGGTCAAGGTCGGGGACAAGGACACCTACTGGAGCGACATCCTCGACTCCGGCACCATCTGCTGCTACCGCTCCGGCGCGATGCCCATCGAGTCCCACGTCTCGCAGCGGCTGCTCACCGGCTCGACCACCAACGCCACCCACTGGCGGCACAAGGACTTCGACGCCCTCTACCAGCAGGCCCAGTCGACCAAGGACGCGGCGGAGCGGACCGCGCTGTACGAGCGCATGCAGCGACGGCTGCACGCCGAGGGCGGCTTCCTGGTCTGGGGCTTCGCCGACTGGATCGTCGGCACCGCGAAGACGGTGCGCGGCGTGGCGAAGGACGCGCCCGCCAACACCCTCGACTGGGCGCGCTTCGATAACGTGTGGCTGGCGTGAGCGAGGCCGTGCGCGGCGTCCCGGCCGCTGCTCGCGAAGAGATGCCGGGACACGGCACCGGCTTGGGGCGTTCCTGGCTGCCGCGCCGACTGGCGCTCGGACTCGTGCAGACCGCCGGTGTGGTGCTGCTGATCTTCGCGCTGACCGAAGCGCTCCCCGGTGACGCGGCCGTCGCACTCGCCGGGGACTACCCGGACCCCGCCCGCATCGAACGGATACGGGAGGTCATGCAACTCGACCGGCCGGCCGCCGAGCGGTTTCTCGACTGGACCGCCGGGCTCCTGCACGGCGACCTCGGCGCGTCCGTCGTCACCGGCCGTCCGGTGACCAGCTATCTGAGCGCAGGGCTCGGCCCCACCCTGCTGCTCGCGCTCACCACCCTGGTGCTCCTGGTGCCGCTCTCCGTAGGGCTCGGCGTGCTCTCCGCGCGCCGCGAGGGCGGCCGGCTCGACCGCCTCATCAGCTCCGCGACGCTGGGCGTCTACGCGGTCCCCGAGTTCGCCTCCGGCGTGCTGCTCGTCGCCGTCTTCGCACTGCGGCTCGGCTGGCTCCCGCCCACCGCCGTCGGCTCCGACCTGCTCGCCGACCCGGCGGTGCTGGTACTGCCCGTACTCGTCCTGCTGGCGCGCCCGGTCTGCTCGATCAGCCGCCTGGTACGGGCCGGCATGCTCGACGCGATGGCCTCCCCGTACGTGGCGCAGGCGCGGCGCTGCGGCATCCGGGGCGGCCGGATCCGCTACCGGCACGCGCTGCCCAACGCGCTCGCCCCGGCCGCGCAGCAACTCGCCCGCACCTGCGACTGGTTGCTCAGCGGGGTCATCGTCGTCGAGGCGCTGTTCGTCATCCCCGGGCTCGGCACCGTCCTGATGGACGCGGTCGCCGCCCGCGACATCCCCGTCATGCAAGGCATGGCCGTCGTCTTCGGAGTCGTGACCGTCCTGCTCAACCTCGGCGCGGACCTCGTCGTACGGCGCTTCGCACCCCGGACGGGGGTGGCCGCGTGAAGCGGCTCCCTTGGTTCCCTGGCCTCCGTGGACGGTGCGAGGGCCGGGCGGCCCTCGGGGCGGCGCTGCTCGCCGTACCGCTGCTGCTCGCGCTCGCCGGACCCTGGATCGCGGGGCTCACCGGCGGACCCGGCCCGCGAGCCGCCTCGTTCACCCTGGGCGGCGGCCACTGGCTCGGCACCGATTTCACCGGCCGCGACGTTCGGCAGCAGATCCTGCTGGGCGGGCGGTCCGTGGTGCTGGTCGCGCTGAGCGCCACCGCGCTCGGCTACCTCGTCTCGGTGCCGCTCGGTCTCGCCGCCGCGCTGACCCACCGGACTTGGCTCGACGACCTGCTGATGAGGCCGCTCGACGTGGTGCTCGCCGTCCCTTCGCTGCTGCTCCTGCTGCTCGTCGCGGCCCTGTTCGAGCCCGGGGCCGCCGGGCTCGCGCTGCTCGTCGCGGCCGTCAACGTGCCCGACACGACCCGGATGGTGCGGGCTGCCGCGACCGAGGCGGCGGCCCGGCCGGCCGTCGAGGCGCTGCGGATGCAGGGCGAGACGTGGTGGCGCATCGCCGTCGGCTATGTCGGCCGCTCGACGCTGCGCACCCTCACCGCCGACGCCGGGCTGCGGCTGACCGGCGCGCTCTATCTGGTCGCCACCGCCGCTTTTCTGGGGGTGGGCGTCGCGCCCGACGCCGCCGACTGGGCGGTGATGGTCGACCGCAACAGGACCGGGCTGTTCGTCCAGCCCTGGGCGGTGGTCGCCCCCGCGCTGCTGATCGTGGCGCTCTCCATGGGCAGCAACCTGCTGTTCGACGCAGCACTGGCACGGAAGGGAACGAATCATGCGGATGCCGCCGACCGTCGCGAGAATTGACGGGCTACGGGTCGAGGTGGACGGCCGGGCGATCGTCGACGGCGTATCCGTCGAGTTGCGGGCCGGCCGTTGCACAGCGCTCATCGGCGCGTCCGGCAGCGGTAAGACCACTACCGGCCTCGCCCTGCTCGGCGAGTACCCGGCAGGGGCCCGGACGAGCGGCACGGTCGACGTCCCAAGGCCGGGCGACGGGACGCCGGACGGCCCCGGCCCGGTCGGCTACGTACCGCAGCAGCCCGCCGCCGCGCTCAACCCCGCCCGGCGGGCCGGAGCCCTGCTCGGCGACATCGCGCGGCTCGGCGGCGGAACCCGGAGCGAGCGCTCCGCGCGCGTCGCCGAAGCGCTGCGGCTGGCCCAACTCCCGTACCCCGAACAGGTGCTGAGCCGCTATCCGCACCAGCTGTCGGGCGGCCAGCAGCAACGCGTCGTCCTCGCCCAGGCGTTGCTGCTGGGCGCGCGAGTGATCGTCGCGGACGAGCCGACGACCGGCCAGGACAGCCTGACCAAGCGCCGGATCGTGGGAGAGCTGCGCGAGCTGCTGCGCCAGTCGATCGCCGTGCTGCTGCTGAGCCACGACCTCGATGTCGTACGGGAGTTGTCCGACGAAGTGGTGGTGCTCCGGGACGGGCAGGCCGTCGAGAGGGGCCCGGCGGACGAGGTCTTCGCAGCTCCCCGGCACCCGTGGACCAGGGAACTGCTCGCGGGCGGCGCACCCCGTCCCGTACGGACCGCTACCCGGCCGCCCGAGGAGGCGCGAGCGGACCCGGACACCCCGCCCCGGCTCGCGGTGCACCGCGTCAGCGCCTGGCACGGGCCGCGCCGCGCGCGCGGGAGCGTGCTGCGCGAGGTGTCGCTCTCGGTCGGAGCGGGGGAGTGCCTGGCCGTGGTCGGCCGGTCCGGGTCCGGGAAGACCACGCTGGCGCGCTGCCTCGCCGGGCTGCACCGGGGCTGGACGGGGCGGGTGCGGGTGGACGGCGACGCGCTGCCGCGCAGTCTGCGCAGCCGCGACACGGCCGAACTGGCCGCCGTGCAGTACGTGTTCCAGGACCCGCGGGCCGCCTTCGACGAATACCGGCCGGTACTGGACCAGGTGGCCCGTACGGCGGTGCGGCTGCGCGCGGTGCCGGCCGATCAGGCCCGTACGGAAGCGCTGTCCGCGTTGGCCGAGGTGGGCCTCGGGCAGCCGACCGTGCGGCGCCGGCCCGCCGGACTCTCCGGCGGCGAGCTCCAGCGGGCCGCGCTCGCCCGCGCCCTGCTCGCCAGGCCGCGGGTGCTGGTCTGCGACGAGATCACCTCCGGCCTGGACCCGGTCACCCGGCGCGGCATCTGCGCGCTGCTGCGCCGGCTCACCGCTGAGCAGCGGACCACGCTGGTGCTGATCACGCATGACCTCGCGGTGGCCGCCGAACTCGGCGACCGGATCGTGGTCCTCGAAGCCGGCCGGGTGGTGGAGCAGGGTCCCACCGCCCGGCTGCTCACGGAGCCGAGCCATCCGCTCACCCGCGAGCTGCTCGCGGCGGCGGACCGGGAGGTGTCCCCGAAGGGGGCTCCGGAGGCGCCCCCGGAGACCGCCGAGGTGTAGCCGGAAGCCGGCCGAGGTGCTGCCGGGCCCCCTGCCCTGGCCCGGTCGGCACCCCGGCCCGAAGCGACCGGGACCCGGTCGGGCCCGACCGGCGTCCGGCCCGACCGGACCGGGTGCCGGGACGGGGCCGGGCATCCGGTGCGAGGCCCCCGGCCCAACCGGAGACCGCCGGGACGCGGCCAGGCATCCGGCCCGAGGCCCCGGCCCGAGGCCCCGGCCCGAGGCCCCCGCCACGGGACCCGCCACGACGCACCCGCCACGGGACCCGCTCCCTCAGAGCGTCCCCACGTCCGTCACCCGGATCACCGCGAGCCCCGCCTCGTCCGACGCCGCGAGGTCCACCTCGGCCGAGATGCCCCAGTCGTGGTCGCCCTTCGGATCGGCGAAGGTCTGCCGGACCTTCCACAGGCTGTGCTCCGGCTGCTCCTCGATCCGGAGCAGCTTGGGGCCGCGCGCGTCCGGGCCGGTGCCCAGGTCCTCGTACTCGTCCCAGTAGGCGTCCAGCGCCTTGCCCCACGCCTCCTCGTTCCAGCCCGACTCGGCGTCCAGCTCGCCCAGTTCGCCCGCCCTGTCGAGCGCGGCCAGCTCGACGCGACGGAACATCGCGTTGCGCACCAGCACCCGGAAGGCGCGCCCGTTGGTGGTGACCGGGCGCACCTGGTCGGCGCGCTCCAGAGCCTCTTCGGCGGTCTCCACCTCCGGGTTGGCGAGCTGCTCCCACTCGTCCAGCAGGCTGGAGTCGACCTGGCGGACCATCTCGCCGAGCCAGGCGATCAGGTCCTGGAAGTCCTCGGACTTCAAGTCGTCCGGGACGGTGTGCTGCAGCGCCTTGTACGCGCTCGCCAGATAGCGCAGCACGATGCCCTCGGTGCGTGCCAGCTCGTAGTGGCCGGTGAACTCGGCGAAGGTCATCGCCCGCTCGTACATGTCGCGGATGACGGACTTCGGGGACAGCGTGTGGTCGGCGACCCACGGGTGGCTCTGCCGGTAGATGTCGTAGGCGTGGAAGAGGATCTCCTCCAGCGGCTTCGGGTACGTGACGTCCTGGAGCCGCTCCATCCGGTCCTCGTACTCGACGCCGTCCGACTTCATCTCGGCGATCGCCGCGCCGCGCGCCTTGTTCTGCTGCGCGGCCAGGATCTGCCGGGGGTCGTCCAGCGTCGATTCGACGACCGAGACCATGTCCAGGGCGTACGACGGCGACTCCAGGTCGAGGAGGTCGAAGGCGGCGAGCGCGAAGGTGGACAGCGGCTGGTTGAGGGCGAAGTTCTGCTGGAGGTCCACGGTCAGCCGGACGATCCGGCCCTCCGCGTCCGGCTCGGCGAGCCGCTCCACGACGCCGCCGGCCAGCAGCGAGCGGTAGATGGCGATGGCCCGCCGGATGTGCCGCAGCTGCGCCTTGCGCGGCTCGTGGTTGTCCTCCAGCAGCGAGCGCATCGCCTCGAAGGCGTTGCCCGGCCGGGCGATGACCGACAGCAGCATGGTGTGGGTGACCCGGAAGCGCGAGGTGAGCGGCTCGGGGTCGGAGCCGATGAGCTTCTCGAAGGTCTGCTCGCTCCACGCGATGAAGCCGTCGGGGGCCTTCTTGCGCACCACCTTGCGGCGCTTCTTCGGGTCGTCCCCGGCCTTGGCGAGCGCCTTCTCGTTCTCCACGACGTGATCGGGCGCCTGCGCGACCACCAGGCCCGCCGTGTCGAACCCGGCCCGGCCCGCGCGGCCCGCGATCTGGTGGAACTCACGGGCCCGCAGCGTGCGCACCCGGATGCCGTCGTACTTGGTGAGCGCGGTGAACAGCACCGTGCGGATCGGCACATTGACGCCGACGCCCAGCGTGTCCGTACCGCAGATGACCTTGAGCATGCCCGCCTGCGCCAGCCGCTCGACCAGCCGCCGGTACTTCGGCAGCATGCCGGCGTGGTGTACGCCGATGCCGTGCCGCACGAAGCGCGACAGGCTCTGGCCGAACTTGGTGGTGAACCGGAAATTGCCGATCAGCTCGGCGATCTTGTCCTTCTCGGCGCGGGTGCACATGTTGATGCTCATCAGCGCCTGCGCCCGCTCCACCGCGTTCGCCTGGGTGAAGTGCACGATGTAGACCGGCGCCTGATGGGTCTCCAGCAGCTCGGTCAGCGTCTCGGTCATCGGCGTCGTGCGGTACTCGTACGACAGCGGCACCGGCCGGTGGGAGGACCGTACGATCGTGGTCGGGCGGCCGGTGCGCCGGGTCAGGTCCTCCTCGAAGCGCGACATGTCGCCGAGCGTCGCGGACATCAGGATGAACTGCGCCTGCGGCAGCTCCAGCATCGGGATCTGCCAGGCCCAGCCGCGGTCCGGCTCGGCGTAGAAGTGGAACTCGTCCATCACGACCTGGCCGACGTCGGCGTGCTTGCCGTCGCGAAGCGCGATGGAGGCCAGCACCTCGGCGGTGCAGCAGATGACGGGCGCGTCCGGGTTGACCGAGGCGTCGCCGGTCAGCATGCCGACGTTCTCGGTGCCGAAGAGCTTGCAGAGGTCGAAGAACTTCTCCGACACCAGCGCCTTGATGGGTGCGGTGTAGAAGGTGACCTGGTCCTTGGCGAGCGCGGCGAAGTGCGCGCCGGCCGCCACCAGAGACTTGCCCGAACCGGTGGGGGTCGACAGGATGACGTTCGCCCCCGAGACCACCTCGATCAGCGCCTCCTCCTGGGCGGGGTAGAGCACGATGCCCTGCCCCTCGGCCCACGTCGAGAAAGCTTCGAAGAGGGCATCGGGATCGGCGTCGGGCGGCATCTGATCGATAAGGGTCACGCCCCCATACTGCCTGTCCTGAGGCCGTGGGCGGGAACCGGCCGTCCATACGAAGATCGCTTGGCGTTACGCTGAGTGGCCGATGGGGCGTCAGCGCGGGCCAACGTGCCGCGAGGGACGCGAAGAAGGGGTGGGGAAAGACCATGATGGGACCGGCGCACTCGCTGTCCGGGGCGGCGGCCTGGCTGGGGGTCGGCGCGGCGGCGTCGGCGTACGACCACCCGATGCCGTGGCCCGTGCTCGTCGTAGGGGCCCTGATCTGCGCCGGAGCGGCACTCGCCCCCGATCTGGACCACAAGTCCGCGACGATCTCGCGCGCTTTCGGGCCCATCTCGCGCGGCCTGTGCGAAATCATCGACAAGCTCTCGTACGCGACGTACAAGGCGACGAAGAAGCAGGGCGACCCGCGCCGCACCGGCGGCCACCGCACGCTCACCCACACCTGGCTCTGGGCCGTGATGATCGGCGGCGGCGCGTCGGCGCTGGCCATGTTCGGCGGCCGGTGGGCGGTGCTCGCGATCCTCTTCGTCCATCTGGTGCTCGCGGTCGAGGGCCTGCTGTGGCGGATGGCCCGGGTCTCCAGCGACGTCCTGGTCTGGCTGCTCGGCGCTACCGGCGCGTGGATTCTCGCCGATGTGCTGCACCAGCCGGGCAACGGCTCGAACTGGATGTTCACCGAGCCCGGCCAGGAGTACCTCTGGCTCGGGCTGCCGATCGTGCTGGGCTCGCTGGTGCACTGCCTCGGCGACGCCCTCACCGTCTCGGGCTGCCCGGTCCTGTGGCCGATCCCGATCGGCCGCAAGCGGTGGTACCCGATCGGCCCGCCGAAGATGCTGCGCTTCCGGGCGGGCAGCTGGGTGGAGCTCAAGGTCCTGATGCCGTTCTTCATGCTGCTCGGCGGGATAGGCGGGCTGGGCGCGCTGGGGTTCATCGGCTGAGCGGGGCTTCGCGGGACGAGGGCTTCCCGTTCCCGTCCTTGAGTCTTTTTGTCCAGGACGCCCCCGGCACGCAATCGCGTACCGGGGGCGTCCTGCGTGGCGAGGCCCCGACCCCCGTACGGGGCCTCGCCCGTCCTGTCGCCCCGGCGCCGGGGCCCTGCCGCTGGTGCGGTGAGTGCGCTACCCGTGCCACGAGCGCCACAGCGCCGCGTACGCGCCGTCCGCCGCGACCAGCTCGTCATGGCTGCCCGACTCGCTGATCCGGCCGTCCTCGACCACCGCGATGACGTCCGCGTCGTGCGCGGTGTGCAGCCGGTGGGCGATGGCGATGACCGTCCGCCCGGCCAGCACCTGCGCGAGGGAGCGCTCCAAGTGCCGTGCGGCGCGCGGGTCCAGGAGCGAGGTGGCCTCGTCCAGGACCAGCGTGTGCGGGTCCGCGAGGACCAGCCGGGCCAGTGCCACCTGCTGCGCCTGCGCCGGGGTGAGCGCGAGCCCGCCCGAGCCGACATCGGTGGCCAGGCCGTCGCCCAGCGCGCGGGCCCAGCCGTCGGCGTCCACCGCGCGCAGCGACGCCCACAGCTCCGCGTCGTCCGCGCCGGTACGGGCCAGCAGCAGGTTGTCGCGGAGCGAGCCCACGAAGACGTGGTGCTCCTGGTTGACCAGCGCGACATGCTCACGCACCCGCTCGGCTGGCATCCGGGCCAGCTCGGCGCCGCCCAGCGTGACCTCACCGGCGCGCGGCGCGTAGATGCCCGCGAGCAGCCGGCCGAGCGTGGACTTGCCCGCGCCGGACGGTCCGACCAGCGCGAGCCGCTGACCGGGCCGTACGTTCAGGGTCACGCCGTGCAGCACATCGCTGCCGTCCCGGTAGCCGAACCGGACGTCGTCCGCCCGGACGTCCCGGCCCCGCGGGCTGAGGGCCTCGTCCGCGGGCTCCGGCTCGATCTCGCGCACCCCGACCAGCCGGGCGAGCGAGACCTGGGCGATCTGGAGCTCGTCGTACCAGCGCAGGATCAGCCCGATCGGGCTGGTCAGCATCTGCGCGAGCAGCGCGCCGGTGGTGAGCTGGCCGACGGTCATCCAGCCGCGCAGCACGAACACGCCGCCGATCATCAGCACCGAGCCGAGGATCAGCGCGAACGTCATATTGAAGGAGATGAAGAAGACGCAGCGCAGCCAGAGGGTGTACCGCTCCCAATCAGTCCATTCCTTGACACGCCGTTCCGACTGCTTGACGCGCCGGCCGCCCAGCCGGTGCGCCTCGATGGTCCGTCCGGCGTCCACGGTCTCGGCGAGCGCGGCTGCCACCGCCGCGTAGCCGGCGGCCTCGGAGAGGTACGCGCTCGGCGCCCGCCGGAAGTACCAGCGGCAGCCGACGACCAGGACCGGCAGCGCGACCAGGACGGCGAGCGCGAGCGGCGGCGCGGTCAGCGCGAGTGCGCCGAGCAGCAGCCCGGCCCACACCACACCGATCGACAGCTGCGGCACGGCCTCGCGCATCGCGTTGGCCAGCCGGTCCACGTCGGTGGTGATCCGCGACAGCAGATCGCCGGTGCCGGCCCGCTCCAGCACCCCGGGCGGCAGCCCGACGGCCCGCACCAGGAAGTCCTCGCGCAGGTCCGCGAGCATCTCCTCGCCGAGCATCGCGCCGCGCAGCCGCACCATCCGTACGAACACGGTCTGCACGATGAGCGCCGCTGTGAACAACGCCATGGTGCGTTCCAGGTGGAGGTTCCGCTCGCCCGCCGACAGGTCCTCGATCAGTCCGCCCAGCAGATAGGGGCCGACCATGGAGGCGATCACGGCGGCCGTGTTCACCACGATGAGCAGGATGAAGGGCGTGCGGTGCCGCCGCGCGAGTTCGAGCACGTAGCCGCGCACGGTCGCGGCGGAGCCGACCGGCAGGGTGGCCGTCGTCTCCTGCCCCGCGGGGTCGTAGGCGGGGGGTGCGACGCCGATCATGCGGACTCCTCGATCCGGTCGGTGCGGTCGAGGGCGGCGGCGTCGAGGTCGGTGCGGTCGGCGCGGTCGAGGCCGGCACCGTCGATGTGGCCGTTCCGGTCGGCGGCGGGGTGCAGCGGGCGCGCGTCGCGCTCTTGCGTCATCTCGTCCAACACATCCAGCTCATCCATCTCGTCCAGCGCGTTCAGCTCGTTGAGCTTGTCCAAGTCATCGGTCCCGGCCGTCACAGCGCTCTCAACGGCCTTGCACGGCTCACTCGTCTCAGCCGTCTCGTGCTCGGTCTCGGTCTCCGTCTCGCGGGTGACGGCCAGCCGGTAGCCGGCGTCGGTGCGCAGCAGTTCGCGGTGTGTGCCGACGGCCGCTGCCTCGCCGCCTTGGACGAACACCACCCGGTCGGCCCGGTCCAGCAGCAGCGGGCTCGACGCGAACACCACCGTGGTGCGGCCCGCGCGCAGGCTCCGCAGGCCGTCCGCGATGCGCGCCTCGGTGTGCGAGTCGACGGCGCTCGTCGGCTCGTCCAGGACCAGCACCTCCGGGTCGGCGACCAGCGAACGGGCGAGCGCCAGCCGCTGCCGCTGCCCGCCGGAGAGCGACCGGCCGCGCTCGGTGATCCGGGTGCGCATCGGGTCGGCGGAGTCCTCGGTCGAGGCCTGCGCGAGCGCGGCGAGCACGTCCGAGCACTGCGCGGCGGCGAGCGCCGCGTCGGCGGCGATCTGGCCCGAGGACGGGATGTCCAGCAGTTCGGCGAGCGTCCCGGACAGCAGCACCGGGTCCTTGTCCTGGACGAGGACTGCCGTACGGGCGGTGGCCAGCGGCACGTCGTCGAGCGCGACGCCGCCCAGCAGCGCCGAGGGCACGGGCGTCCGGACGGCCGGGACCGGTCCGTCGTCGGTCCGGTCCGGTCCGGCGCTCCGAGCGGCGTCCTCGGGCGCGTCGTCCTGCGGGGTGTGGCCGCCGAGGCGGTCGGCGAGCCGTCCCGCCTCGTCCGGGTCGCCGCACACCACGGCGGTGAGCCGGCCGGCCGGGGCCAGCAGCCCGCTCGCCGGGTCGTACAGATCGCCGCTGAGCGACCCGCTCGGCCGGTCGCGCCCGGCGGCTCGTCCGCTGTCGTGCGAGGCGTCGGCCCCGGTCGCGGAGCCGCTTCCGGTCGCGGCCTCGCCCGAGGTGCGCTGGAGTGCCAGTACCCGCGCCGCGCGGTTCGCCGAGGGCTTGGAGAAGGAGTACGCCATCGCGATCTCCTCGAAGTGCCGCAGCGGGAAGAGCAGGAAGGTGACCGCGCCGTAGATGGTGACCAGCTCGCCGACGCTGATCCGGCCGTCCAGCGCCAGCCGCGCGCCGTACCAGACCACGCCGATCAGCAGCAGCCCCGGCAGCACCACCTGCACCGCGGCGATCAAGGCCCACATCCGCGCACTGCGCACGGCGGCCCCGCGGACCTCCTGCGAGGCGCGGCGGTAGCGGGTGAGGAACAACTCCTCGCCGCCGATCCCGCGCAGCACCCGCAGCCCGGCGACGGTGTCCGACGCCAACTCGGTGGCCCGGCCCGCCTTCGCGCGCTGCACATCGGCCCGCCGGGTGGCGGGCGGCAGCAGCGGCAGCACGGCCAGCGCCAGCACCGGTACGCCGAGCGCCACCACGAGGCCGAGCAGAGGCTGGTAGAACGCCAGCGTCACGCACACCGCGACGGTGGTGATCGCCGCGGCGGCGAACCGCGACATCGCCTCGATGAACCAGCCGATCTTCTCGACGTCACCCGTACTGACGGCCGTGACCTCGCCGGCCGCCACCCGCCGGGTCAGCGTCGCGCCCAGCCCGGCCGCCTTGCGGGCCAGCAACTGCTGCAAGCGGGCGGAGGCGGTGATCCAGTTGGTGACCGCGGCGCGGTGCAGCAGCGAATCGCCGAGCGCGGAGAGCGAGCCGAGCACCAGCATCAGGCCGCCGGCCAGTGCGAGCCGTCCGCCCGACCGGTCCACGACGGCCTGCACCGCGATGCCCACCGCGAGCGGAAACGCCCCGATCGAGGCCATCCAGACCGTGCCCCAGAGCAGCGCCTGCGCCTGCATGCCCAGCTGATGACGGCCGATCCAGACCAGCAGGCGGAAGCCGGATCGGGTGTCCGGGACACCCGGGTCGGGATACGGAAGGTCGCGAATCTGCATGTCATCCCATGGCTCGGTGCGGGGCTGGGTCGGTCCGGTTCGGAACCGGAGCGGCGGCCGTCCCGGCATCGGTCGGAGCGGGGGCCGGAGACGGGGCGTAGGGCCGGAGTGTGCAAGGTTCGCGGTTCGAGGTGCGCGGTTCAACAGGTTTTCCCGGCGATGCGCGCGGAACGCGCCATGGGCGCTGCGGCCGTTCGCGGTGCGGGGTGGGACCATGGAGCCCATGCGCACTTCCCGGAATTGGACGAGAGCGGCCGCCGCCACTGCCGGACTGGCCCTGCTGGCCGCCTGCGGCAGCACGAGCGGTGACGACGACGGGGGCGGCAACGGCTCGGCGAAGCGCGACGGTTCGGGCAAGCAGGCGGTACGCGACGCCTCGCCCGCCGCGGAGCTCAAGCACATCCCCGGCGTGGGGGAGAAGCTGCGGGCCGGCATCCCGGCGAACGCGCGGCAGGTCGTCGCCGTCTACGGCAAGGGCGCGGACTCGGCCGACGCGGCCGTCAGCCTCTTCACCAAGGACGGCAGTGGCTGGAAACGGACCAAGAACTGGACCGGCCACAACGGCAAGCGCGGCTGGACGCCCGACCATCGCGAGGGCGACAAGCGCAGCCCCGTCGGCGTCTTCACCCTCTCCGACGCCGGGGGCGTGCTGGCTGATCCCGGCGCGAAGCTTCCGTACCAGCAGTCCGCCGCGTTCGCCGCGCCGCACTACTGGGCCAAGAGCCACTGGAACGACTTCGACTACGTCGTCGCGATCGACTACAACCGGGTCAAGGGCACCCCGCCGAACGACCCGACCCGGCCGCAGGGCCAGTCCAAGGGCGGCAGCATCTGGCTGCACATGGACCACGGCAGCGGGACCTCGGGCTGCGTGAGCCTGCCGAAGTCCGGCATGGAATACCTCCTGAAGACGCTGGACCCGAAGCAGCACCCGGTCGTGGTCATGGGGGACAAGGCGCACCTCGCGGCCTGATGCGCGGCCGTCGGTGATGCTGGGCCGTCGCTGATCCGTGGTGCCGGCGGTATGCGCTGCCCTCGCGGTCTGCCCGGAATCATCGCGTACGGGGCAGGGCCGCTGGCCGCGTATGGGGCAGGGCCTCTGGCGCGGCGCGCCCCTGACGCGCTTCACTCCGGCCTCATGAGACGACTGATCCTCGCGACCCTGGCCGCGGCCATGGGCCTCGCGCTCGCCGCGGGCCCGGCTGTCGCGGTCCCCGCGCCGCCGCCCGCCGAGTTCGGCACCGACTGGCACGATCCGCTCACCGCGGCCCCGCCCATAGCCACCCCCGGCACCAAGTCCTGCGAAGTGAGCGTGGTGCGGACCGAGTTCCGCGACTTCACGCCGTACAAGGGCAGTTACGCGCCGCCCAAGGGGTGCGGCGACCGCTGGAGCAAGGTGGTGCTGCGGCTCGAAGGGACGGTCGCGGGGCGGCAGTTCGACCGGCTCGGCTATCTACGGATGGGCGGCGTCGAAGTCCTGCGCACCTCCACCCCGGAGCCTTCCCCGGACGGCATCCGCTGGTCCGTGGAGAAGGACGTCACCCGCTACACGCCGACCCTGCGCCGCGCGCAGCCGGTCGAGATGCTGATCGGGAACGTCGTCGACGACACCTACACCGGCGTCATCGGCGTGCGGGTGTCGCTGACCTTCTACGCGGCCGAGGGGGCCGAGGGGGCCAAGGGGGCCGAGGGGGCGGCTGCTCGGAGCGGCGGGCCCCCCGACCAGGTGCTCACCCTGGACGGCGCGCACCAGGAGGGCACGGCGCTCGTCGGAGATCTCACCACCCCGCGCAACACCGAGCGCCTGGTCGCGGAGGTCTACGCGACCGGCTCCGGCGGCGGCTGCGAGGAGTACTGGTACCTCACCGTCCCGGACGCCGCCCCGTACTCCTGCAAGGCCGCCGGCGGCCCGTACCGCGAGGTGCGGATCACGGTGGACGGCCAAGTCGCGGGCATCGCCGCGCCGTTCCCGACCGTGTGGACCGGCGGCTGGTCCAACCCGTTCCTCTGGTATGTGATCCCCGGGCCGCGCGCCTTCGACGTCAAGCCGGTCGAGTACGACCTGACGCCCTTCGCCGGGAAGCTCAACGACGGCCGGCCGCACCGCGTCGAGGTGTCGGTGCTCGGTGTGCCGGAGGGGCAGAGCGGCTGGAGCACCCCGGCCAATGTGCTCGTCTGGCAGGACGAGAAGCGCGACCGCGTCTCCGGCAAGCTGACCGCTCACCGGGAGCGCGACCTCGCCGAATCGGTCGACTACCGGCCCGGTGCGGAGCACCGCCTCGACACCGCGGGCGGCCACGCCCTGACCGTCTCGGGATACCTGGACACCTCGCACGGCCGGGTCGCCACGACGGTGGCGCGCGAAGTCTCCGGCACCTCCACGCACCGCTGGACCGAGGGCGAGGCGCTGGACGCGCTCACGGCCCGCTGGCGCGACACCGAGACGCTCACCTCGGACGGCAGGGGCCCGGCGACGACCGTGCGGACACACCGGACCTACACGATGGACGGCGAGACCACGCTCGGCGCGGGCGACCGGATGCGCACCGTGCTCGACCTGGGCGACCGGGCGGACAGCGAGACGCGGCGGGCGGGACGGCGTACCGCCTGGTCACGCCTGGACGACAGTTACCGGGGCGACGCGACGTACACGGCCGACGTCCCGCGCGAGGACCGGCACGCGGTCGGCACCACGGCCGAGCGCTACCGGCTGACCGGTTCGGGCGGCTGTTACGACCGGAGTCTGGTCACCGAGCAGGGCGCGCTGACGGTGGACCGGCTGCGCTGCTGACCGGGCCGTCGGGGGCAGCCGGCTGAGGAACGGCGGAGCTGTCGGCGGCCTGCGGGCCCGGCTTGCGGAATGGACGGCTCCGTAGCGCTCCCGTAGAGCTCACGCAGCGCTCCTGTAGCAAGGTCCAAGATTCATTGGATGTTGCGGCTACCCCTTTCGCCGGAGGGCGGCGTTCCGCAAGAGTGACGCATCGCGGAATTAAGATTCCGTATGCCAGAAGTCTCCTTCGGAGGAGTGCCCGTTCCGCACGCCGCCCAACCCAGCACCGGCCAGCCCGGTTTCACCCGGCGCGCAGCGCACATGCTGCGCACCTCGCTCTTCGCGCAGGTCGCCTGCGCGCTGCTGCTCGGAGTCGTCGTCGGACGGATGTGGCCGGAGTTCGGCAGCTCCGTCCAGCCGCTCGGCGACGGCTTCGTGCGCCTCATCAAGGCGATGATCGCCCCGCTCGTCTTCTGCGTGGTGGTCGTCGGCATCACCAAGGCCGGCGACCTCAAGGCCTTCGGCCGGATCGGCGTCAAGGCGCTGATCCGGTTCGAGGTCGCCAGCAGCGTCGCACTCGTCCTCGGCCTGCTCGCGGGCAACGTCATCGGTCCCGGCAAGGGCATGAACGTCGATACGGCCACCCTCGACGCCTCCGCCGTGGACGCCAAGACCGGCGGCGGGCACCTTCCCTCGACCGCCCGATTCGTCCTGGAATCGCTGCCGGACAGCGCGATCGGCGCCTTCGCCGAGAACTCGCTGCTCCAAGTCCTGGTGCTGTCCTGTCTGGTGGGCGCCGCGCTGCTGCACCTCGGGCAGTCCAAGGCGCCCGCCATTCTGCCGATGATCGAGCAGGGCCAGGAGATCGTCTTCACGATCGTCGGCTACATCATGCGCCTCGCGCCGCTCGCCGTCTTCGGCGCGAGGCGCACCTGGTGGCGGAGTACGGCGTCAAGGCCATGTCGACGTAGGGCAAGCTCATCGCCGTCTGCTACGGCGTCGCGCTGCTCTTCCTGCTGCTGCTCGGACTCGCCCTCAAGGCGTTCACCGGCCTGAACCTGTGGCACTTCGTCCGCTACACCCGCGAGGAACTGCTGCTCGCGCTGGGCACCGGCTCCAGCGAGACGGTCATGCCGCGCATGATGCAGAAGCTGCGCGCGGCGGGCTGCCGGGACGACGCGGTGGGCCTGGTGCTGCCGACCGGCTACTCGTTCAACCTCGACGGCGCGTCGATCTACCTCTCCGTCGGCACGCTCTTCATCGCCCAAGCGGTGGGCGTCGAGCTGACATTGGGGCAGCAGATCACCGTCGTCCTCATCCTGATGCTGACCAGCAAGGGCATGGCCGGAGTGCCGGGATCGGCCTTCCTCGCGCTCTCCGCCACCGCCTCCGCGCTGGGCGTGATCCCGGCCGCCGCTGTCGCGCTGCTGCTCGGCGTCGACCGGATCATGGACTCGATGCGGGTCACCACCAACCTGCTCGGCAACTGCGTGGCCGTCTTCGCGGTCTCGCGCTGGGAGGGTGCGCTGGACGTGGAGAAGGCCAAGCGGGTCCTCTCCGGCGAGGAGCGGGCCGTACTCGACGACGAGCCGCCGACGCCCGCGCGGGGCGGCGAGCCTACGGAGCCGGGAGCGGCGCTGCCCGGTGCGGAGCCGGTTCCCGGTGCGGAGCGGGTTCCCGGTGCGGAGCCGGTAGGGCTGAGCAAGGAGGCCCCGACGAAGGCCGGTTGACGCTGTGAGCGCGCGTGTTGAGCGGCCCGGCCGAACCGGCCGGGCCGCTCACCCCCGATACGGGGCGCCGGCC